>JAHIVS010000601.1 GCA_018816605.1 Pseudomonadota bacterium | reverse complement strand
CCCGTTCCTCCAAAACCGAAGTCCGAACGTTGAGTAAACATGCGTAAAAAACGTGAATCTGCGAAAGAAGAAGTCTCAATTTCAGCACGACCTGGATTTTGCTGAAATGAGCAACACCACCGCACGGGTTTTAAGCAGATCAAAATTCTGCAGCCTTTGGGGGCGGTCCCCGGGAAAATGCGGAAACTCCGGGTGGGGACTTATTTCCCCCGCAGGGCAACCGGTTTTGACAAAATTTCCGACCAGACAATTGCCTGCCCAAGCCTGCCCGATGACAATTGGCACCGGCCGAATCCGCCCTCTGACAAAAATTCACAAGGAACAGACGTTCCAGATGAGGGCAAGGGCTTTTCAGGCCCGGGATCGGCCAGCCCCATCTTTTTTTCCCGGATCATTGAAGCTGCCGCAAAAACAGGTGGTTCTGCCACAGGTTCTGTAAAATAATCCTTAGCTTCAACAGGAGCTTCCCTGGTTACCGGGGCCTCATTGTCATCGGCCAAGCGGTCCCACATGGTTTCCTTGGGCTTCTTTCCCTTTGCGGCCTCCTGTTCAAGGGTTTGGGCATATTCCCGGATCTGGTTGCCCAGTTTCTCAAACAGAGACAGCTTTTTGCTTTTTTCAGCCGGGCCTGGTGTTTTCTTGTTCCGGTTCAACTGCTTTATAATGGTCGGAAAGACAAAAAACAACAGAATCAATAAAAATGATATGATTGAATCAAAATCCATGGCGTATCCTTAAAATCATATCCAGGATCCCTGGTGTTTTCTGTGTACCGGGACCCTGGATCACGATTATGCTTTCATATCCGTTTCCGGAGTGGCGATCTTGTCTCTCATGCGGGTGTCTGCGGAAATATTCTGCATCTTATAATAATCCATGATGCCCAGGTTACCGCTTCTGAAGGCTTCTGCCATGGCAAGCGGCACCTGTGCCTCTGCTTCCACAACCTTGGCCCGCATCTCCTGGACCCGGGCCCGCATCTCCTGTTCCTGGGCAAAGGCCATGGCCCTTTTTTCCTCGGCCTTGGCCTGGGCGATCTTCTTGTCTGCCTCGGCCCGGTCGGTTTCAAGCTCTGCACCGATATTCTTGCCCACATCCACATCGGCAATATCAATGGACAAAATTTCATAGGCGGTACCGGCATCCAGTCCCTTGGCAAGAACGGTTTTGGATATCATGTCCGGATTTTCCAGCACCTGCTTATGGCTGACGGCAGATCCGATGGTGGTCACAATTCCTTCCCCCACCCGGGCAAGGATGGTCTCTTCTCCGGCCCCGCCCACCAGGCGGTCAATATTGGCACGCACAGTGACCCGTGAAATGGCCTTGAGCTGGATTCCGTCCTTTGCAACGGCCGCCACCAGGGGTGTCTCAATCACCTTTGGGTTGACCGACATCTGAACAGCCTGGAGCACATCCCTTCCGGCAAGGTCGATGGCAACCGCCCGGTTAAAGGCAAGTTCTATATTGGCCTTGTCCGCAGCAATCAGTGCCTGGATCACCCGGGAGACATTGCCGCCGGCCAGATAATGGGACTCAAGATCATCCGTGGAAATATCAATCCCGGCCTTAATGGCCATGATCTTGGATTCAACAATCAATTTGGCCGGCACTTTCCGAAACCGCATGAAAATAATATTAAGCAGGCCCACACTGGCCCCTGACACCAGGGCCTGGAGCCAGAGCGAAATGTAGGAAAAGATAAAATAAAACAACATCAGTCCGAGAATACCGGCAATAATCAGCAAAATATACATGATCTCCATAAACGTTTCTCCTTTATTTTTTGTTTACACTCTTTTCGGCTTGTGATCGCTCTTGTTCAACAATTATCTGATTGCCGGTCACCCTGGTCACGATGACAGGGGTATTGGCTTCAATATAGTCGCCGTCCGTGACAACATCCAGGCGTTTTTCCCCGATAAGGGCAATTCCGGAAGGACGAAGGTCGGTAACGCAGATTCCCTGGCTGCCCATATAATTTTGATGGTTTCCGGTCACCACCCCGGCCTTGCTGGACAATCGGTTCTTCAGGGACAGGGGGGAAACGGCCAGTATTTTCATTCCCAGTATCAAAAGAAGGGGAACTGCCAAAAGATCCAGACCCAGAAACACCATACCGGCAAAGCTGGAAATAGTCGTAAATACAAGATAAAGGGAATAACCGAACAGTCCCAGGGCAATGGCCATTAACACACCCAGGGACGGAATAAATATTTCAGCCACTATCACCAATACCCCCAAAATCTGAAGGGCCACGGGCAGTATATAGATTTTCATTGATTTTCCTTACCATTGGTATTCTGTTTGATAACAACGCGGTTTTGTTCCACGGATACCACCGTGACAGGAGTGCCGGGTGCGATAAACTCCCCCTGGGCAATGGCATCAATTCTTCGATTGCCGATCTTTATTTTACCCGAAGGTCTGAAGGGGGTCAGTGCCACACCTGCCTCTCCGGGGCTGACACCCAGGGCCTGGATGGAGTCGGCATGGGAAGCTTCCAGGGTGGCGGACAGATAGGGTCCTTTGATCAGTTTTGACATTCTGGGCACCAAAACCTTCACCATAAAAAAAGAGATCAGCAGGGACCCCATAAAAGATCCCAGTACGACACCCAGGTTTTTGACCAGCAGCTGTCCTTCCCATGGCAAAGACGGGTCCGGAATGACAAAGTTCTGGAAGGAAAGCACCAGTCCTGCCGCAATGACCACCAGCCCTGAAATTCCGGCCGCACCGAATCCGGGCAGGACAAAGACCTCCACCCCCAACAGCAAAGACCCTATCAAAAAAAGCAGAAACTCCGTGTGACCTGCCAGTCCCACCAGATATTGATTAAAAAAGACCAGCCCCAGGCATAGAATCCCGGCAAGCCCGGGAAGCCCGAATCCAGGGCTCTTTATTTCCGTATAAACGGCACCGATCCCCAGGAGCATGAGAACCGGCAGAAAGGGCTGGAGCGTGCGAACCAGGTTTTCAGACCAGGTTTCTTCCAGGACAATCAGAGGATACCCCCCATACCCCAGAAAGGCCAGGGCCTGGTCAAGATTGTTCACACTCTGTTTTGAAAATCCCAGGTCAAAGGCTTCCCGATCATCCATGGTCAACAGCTCTCCTGCTGCCACAATGGTCTCTTTTCGGGTTATCTGCTTCTTTTGGGCCGCGGTCAGGTCATCATATTCGAACTTATCCATGTATTGAATCTTTTTATCCAGGGTGATCCGATACACCTCCATATTCTTGGACACCATGGCTTCGGCCAGAACTTCAGGATAATCGTTTCGCTTGGCCAGGGAACGAAATTGGGCCCGCAGAACCGTCTGGGTTTTTTCTCCGGCCTCTTTCTG
>JAHIVS010000600.1 GCA_018816605.1 Pseudomonadota bacterium | reverse complement strand
AGCGAAGAAGAAAATCTTGACGACCAGATCCTTCCGGCTCATGTCCTCCCGCTTAATATCATAAAAATAAAAACAATCAACCGCGCCGGAAATAATGAAAATCGTCGCCGCTTTGAGAATAAAGCGGGCGGTCAATTCTCCGTCCAGAAAAGCGTTAATTACGCTAATAAGAACGCCGAGAACCACCATGGAAGAAACGAATAAAATAAGATAAGTCAGCCAGCGACGGACGCCGGAATCTTTATCCAGTTCCCCGGAACGCCGACCCTTACTTATCAATCCGGAAATCAGATAAAAAAACCTATTCTTATATCATGCTGCTGACGGCAAAGGATAAGACAACCGATCTTGTGGAAGTGTTTGATGCCGGGGCGGATGATTATATTATCAAGCCCTTTAAACCCGACGAACTCAGGTCCCGGATCAAAAGCGGCGAACGGATCACCAGTTTGGAAAGCCGGCACCATGCGCTCCAGGAAACGCTTTTGGTAAAAAATAAAAAATTAGATGAAACCCTCCGGGAGTTAAAGGAGACCCAGGCCCAGGCCATGCAGTCTGAAAAAATGGCCTCCATCGGCCAATTGGCGGCAGGGGTGGCCCACGAGATTAACAACCCCATCGGGTTTGTCGGCAGTAACCTGGAGGCGCTTTCCGATTATCTCAAAGACTATAATACCCTGCTGGGTCATTACCAGGCCCTGGCAGGTGCCCTGGGAAAGGCCGGAGCAGACAGCGGCCCCGGGCCGGTCAAACCCCTTCTGGACACGATTCTCCAGTTTGAGGAAAAAATTGAAATTGAGTATCTGAAAAAAGATATTCCCGAATTGCTCAAAGATTGCGCCGAGGGCACCTCCCGGGTGGGCAAAATTGTGGCGGATTTGAAAAATTTTGCCCACCCGGGCAATGACAAGCAGATGCTCGTGGATGTGAACAAAGGGTTGGAATCCACCCTGAATGTCGTGGCAAATGAGGTCAAATACAAAGCAGTTGTGACAAAGGATTTCGGTCAGATACCCCTGGTTAGTGCCTGGCCCCAGAAATTGAACCAGGTCTTTATGAATATCATTGTCAATGCCGCCCAGGCGATTTTGGAACAAGGTGAAATCCGCATCAAAACCTTTGTGGAAGGAAAGGATGTGAAAATTACGATTTCCGATACCGGCTCCGGTATTTCACCGGAAAATCTGCCCAAAATTTTTGATCCTTTTTTTACCACCAAGGCGGTTGGCAAGGGTACCGGGCTTGGCATGAACATCGCCTATAATATCATCAAAGAGCACAAGGGGAAAATTGAGGTTGACAGCCAACTGGACAAGGGCACCTGCTTTACCATTACCCTGCCCGGCAAATAGGAGAAAGCTTTCCGGTCAGTAGGCCCCTAGTTTCATTTCGTAATAGGCCATGCCGCTGGTCGAATCGGCAGTGTTCTTTATCTCCATTATTCTGCACCGGGTATCGGGGGTGTACAGGGTGATGGCGGCATTGGGGCCGGAGATCTTTGTGCCGGACCGGATGTTTTTGCCCACCTTCACCTGGGCCAGGGGGGGGGTTCTGGCGGTGAACTCCAAAAGGCGCTTTTTTTCATCGGCCAGGGCCAGGTTCAGGTTTTCAAATTCTCTGATTCTCTTTTGCTTCTGGTGGATTTCCAGGGCAATGGCATCCTGGCGTTCAAATTGGCGGGTTATCTTTTCTTCTGCCTGGGCGGCATCTATTTTAAGCTGGCTTGCCACCTTTTTTACCTTCTGGTAGGCCGCCATATTTCCCGAGGCTTTCAGATCGCCTATTTTGCTTTCTATTTTCCGTAATTCCAATTGGGCCCGGTCCTGAACATGGGCATGTTGTGATATTTCCCCATGGAGGGACTGGTCCTCAATTTCAAGGACTGAAATCTCTTTTTTCAAGAGACTTGCCGCCTCAAAATGAAGCCTCATTTTGGCGTCCACCCCTGCCACAAGGGTGTTGGTGTGTTCATCCACCCCCACAATAAGTTTTGACGGACTGGAGACGTCTGTCCCTATGGTTCCCGCGTCTATGCCCATGTTGGCCGATATCCGGGAGGCGATGATGACCCCGTTGGTATTGATGCAGGCCCCTGAAATATGGATGGTTGAATCCATGATTTCCCGTTGAACGATGAGATCCCCAAAGGCATTGATCGTTGAATTGTGAATGTATTTGGCCTGGACGGATCCTTTTACATTGACCAGTTTGGTGTCCACTATCCCGAAAGAGACATTCAGGTCCCCGGTCAGGTCGATTTCGGCCCCTTCTATCGCCTTGGCGGTCAAAGAGGCCCCTTTTACCTTGAAACCCTGTTTGACAATCCCTTCCACCACCACATTTCCGTCAAAGATAACATCTCCTGTTTCAAATCCAAGATCCCCCTTGATTTTCAGCTCCGGGCAGATGGTGACCGTACCCATGGCGTCCAGGTGGGGCTGGCCGTCAATCTGGGCATAGATTTTGTTTCCATCCTCGGAAAGCCTTGTGCCGGGTCCTGCTTCAAAGGTTCTGTCAATGGGATCTCGCACCAGAATTTCATGGCCGGTTACATCAATGCCCGGGGTTCCTTTTTTCGGGGGGATTCTGGCCGCCAGAAAGGCATTCTCTTTTACAAAGGGGATTTCCCCCCTGTCCCTGAAATTGATGCTGCCATCTTCATTGACCTTTCCGATATGGCGAAAATCGGTGGGAAAGTGGTATTTAATGACGGTATCTTCGGGCAGGAGAGGTGCTGTGCCCTGGGCAATGACAAAGGGCTTGCCTTCAGGAGAGGCCGAGGAGAGCCAGGAATTTATGGCCATATCATCTTGAATGCCATGGGTGATCGCGTGCCAGAATAAAAAAGACTTGATAAGGGTCAGGTCCAGGGGCCGGGGGTCTGATTGCTTGATCTGGATAAAGGCCCGGGACCTGTCCTGGGCGAAGGTTATCTGGAGGTGTTTGTCCAGGTGTTGTTTGAATTGTTTTCCAAACAGGTTCATTCCGGCGGCAGCGCTCTGGTGGATCAGCATGCGGATGGGCGGCAGCAGGGATTGGGTCAGGTGTGCAAATTGTTTTTCCTGGCCGGCCCGGTAAACCACATCCCGGTAATACACCGGGTTCAGCTCAGTGGAGTGCCGGAAGGCTGCCGTCTCCAGAATCAGTTTGATTTGATCCTTCATCCGGATAAATTCCGCACCAAATCCCCTGGAAGACAATTCAACCCCCTTTGATTCCAGAATCTCCTGAAAAGAAGGAATTTTGTCCTCAAGGGCACTGCCTTTTTGGGTGGCCAGTTTTGATTCCAGAATTCGGATCTGTTTTTTGCGTTTTTCCATCTGGGCCAGATCCAAGGCCTCCTGCCGCCTGAAATTACTGGCGATCTGGAACAATTGTCTGTTCTGTCGATGGGTGATTTTGAGTAGATTTTTAGATTTCAGGGCGGCCTGATATTGCCGGCAGCAGTTTTCAACCTGGCCGATCAGATCGTCATCCCCAAAGGGCAGGGAAAGGCAGGAATGGATCCGGGCCGTATTGATGGCGGAAACCATGGTTTCCAGATGAGCGGCATCTGCCATGAGAATGCGGAAGGTTTCAGGAGAGGTCTCCCTGGCCCTGGCCAGAATCTGGTCTCCCTTCATTTTCGGCATGGCATAGCTTGAGAGGATCAGGGCATAGGGAGCGCTTTGGGTCTCTGCCAGGGCCCCCAGACCTGCAGCTGAAGTGTCAAAGCAACGGACCTCAAAGCCCCTGGTCGTCAGGAGGGTCTCCAGCCTGGACCTCATCGTTTCCACAGCTTCGATCACCAATATTTTTAAATCATGTTTTTCGATGGGAAGGTCCCTCTCTATGGGCTACAGGTTCAGGGTTTGATGGATGATTTGTTTCGGGCTGTCCGGGTTTTGGGAGTCTATTTCCATGAATTTGGACATGCCCACATCATTTTGAAGGATGGTGGAGGATATGGTTCCCATGATTTTTGTTCCCCTGAAAAGTTTTTTATTGACCTTGAGCATGGGAATGGCATCTTCTTTTGCCAGCCGTTTGGTTGCGCCTTCCTTTTCCTTTTGCAGGCTGGCGATGTGTGTGTTCAGTTCTTCAATCTTCGTGTCACAGTCCTGGATGTTCTGCATCACCCCATCCTGGTCCTGGAAAATCTTCTTGATACGCGCATCTGCCTGTTCAATGCTTATTTCAATCTCTTTGAGCTCTTTGACAAGCTTTTGTTTCTCCTCAGGGGCGGCGGCTTTGCCGATCATATTTTCGATAAATTCCATTTTTTTGCTCAGTTTTTCCTGGGCAAAGGTCTGGTTGGCCACATCCACATGGAGTCCGTTGTAGGTTTCGTCATGCAAATGTTTCCGGCTGATGATTCCATCCAGCTGCTTTTCCAAATCCTTTATCTTGATCTCAAATTTTTCGGCAATCCAGCGGATATGGTCATCCACCCCTGTTTTGATGGTGGAGGATGCTGCTTTTTCCGTACCGATCTGCTTGACGCTGAGCCCCATCCTGGCTGCAATGAAAGAGTCGGTGATTCTGCCGGCCTCATTGGACAATGCCCCGGACATCAGGATGCGGGACCCCATGATTTCCCTGGTGATCATCATATTGCCGTGGGCAAATACCTTAACATTATTGAGAAATTTTGCCTGGAGATTTCCCTGGGTCTCGATATGGGAGTTGACAATTCCGTTGGAGACTTTAAGGTCTCCCCGGATCAGGATGGTGGCCCCGTTGATTTCATTTGCCGTCAGGTCGTCGCATTCCACTGTGAATCCCTCTTTGACCATGCCGGTGACCAGAACATTCCCGGCAAAATTGATATTTCCTGTTTTAAAGTCCACATCCCCTTTAACGGTGAATTGTTCGAGAACGCTGATGGTGCCTTTGGCATCCAGGTTGGGCTGTCCCTGGATGGCGGCAATCAGTTGCAACTGGTCTTCTGAAAACTTAACCCCGTCTCCTCCCACCAGGGGCATGTCTTCCACCTCTCCCACCAGCAGGGTTTCGCCAAAAATATCCATGCCGGGTTTGGGGTGTTCCATGGGTTTTTTTTCTGCCAGCAACTGTCCTTTTTTCACAAAGGGAGAATCCCCCCGGGCGGAAAAATCTATGGAGCCGTCTTCCCGGATAACCCCGGCAGCATCGTGCTCTGTGTTAAAATGGTAGATGATCCGGGCAGGGGTGCCTACGCTGGCGGGAACCCCCCTGGCCACCACAAATTTTTCATGGGGGTCGGTGCAGTTTTGAACAAAGTCCCGGATCTGGCTGTCCGGCAGTATTCCGATCTTGATCCCCCGTTTTTTAATCATTTGTTTAATGGGGGTGATATCGGTGGTCCCATGTGCGCTTTTGGGGAGTCGTATCCAGGCCTCCACCCGGTCTTCGGACACCTGGAGATCCACAAAGGCGCCGAATTCCGAAGAAAAGTCGGCAGACGGGTCCATGGTTTTTCTTCGTCCGCCGGATCTGTCCTGGCTGGCCATGACCTCATCCCTGAGTGCTTGCGCAATGACCTCTGATTCCACCAGGATATCCCCCATGAGAACGGAGACCCCGCTGTCTTCGAAATAATTCAATTGTTTGCGAAGGGCCCGGTCCACATCTTTTTGGGTGGCGATGCCCCGGTCCATGAGCATTTTTCCCAACTCCCTGTCCAGGAGACGGGTTTCGATGAGGGCCAGTTTGGCAAAAAGCCGGCTTAAATCTTTTCTCTGGAGAAATCCCATGGAGATAAGGACCTTGTCGATGGTCAGTCCGGTTGATTTTTCAGCCTCTTTTTCGGCCAGTTCATCCTGGGCTTTTTCAAGCTCTCCCTTGGTGATATAGCCGTCATTAAAGGCCAGGACGGCAAAATCCGGCAATTGGGTGTAATCGTCTATGACCACACCGGCGCTGGGTTCCGATCCGATACCAAACAGGGTGGGTTCGACGGCCTGGACCACATTTTCAATGATCTGGTCAATGATGTCAAAGGTATCGTCGGCCAGGTCTTTGATTCCTAGGGTTGAGGATGCAGCGGCTTCCTGGGAGAAAGGAATCTTGTTTCTCCGGGCGATTTCCGCCAGTGTATCGGCAACTTTTTCTCTGGAGATTGTAAAGGCTTCTGCCAGGTTTTTCTGGTTCATGGTGATGGTTCTGGAAAGCAGTTCATCCAGCCCCAAAAACACCTCTTTGTATTCAGCCTGTTCCTTGGCATCGGCCAGGGCCTGGGT
>JAHIVS010000599.1 GCA_018816605.1 Pseudomonadota bacterium | reverse complement strand
TGTTCGTTTGCAATCATCTTGACGACAGGCAGCGTCCTTGTTTCTGCCCTTGAGAAGCAGGATGACCTCTCTTTGCCGACCGGAACAATGACCCTCACCGCACCCGAACATTCCCAAACAAAAATGTCGCCGGTTGTTTTTCCACATTCACTGCATCTTAAGTTCTCCTGCAAAAGCTGTCATCACGAATGGGATCTCGAGAGCCCGGTGAAAGGGTGCGCTTCCTCTGGCTGCCATGAAAAATTATGGGCCTCTCCTCCCCAAGACAAACCCTCGGGGGAAAGAAAAATCAAATCACTTACCGGCGCCTATCATAAAGCCTGCCTGGAATGTCACCGAAGTCAACTCAAAGAACAAAAGGCCAATAACAAACAGAAAACTGCCGGAGCGGCGATGGTGTCCCAGGGATCAGCCCCCGTAACCTGTGAAGCGTGCCACCCTGAACCCCATGCAGAAATCGTAAATTCCCCTGACACGCTTCCCATACCCCTTGGGGCATTGACCCTCACAGCGCCCGAAGGCGTCGAGCCCAAAAGGCCTTCGGTTACCTTTCCCCACTCCGGCCATTTTGACTATACCTGTCAAACCTGTCACCATGAATGGGACGGCAAAAGCCCTGTTCAAAACTGTACGGTATCCGGCTGTCATGATCAATTGGAATCTGCTGAAAAAACCAGAGACATCAATGATCCCAAAAACAGCAGATACTTTTTGGCAGCCTATCATAAGGCCTGTATTCAATGCCACCGCAGCCTTCTCAAACAAAGAGACCGCCTTGAAAAATCAGGGGTTCTTGACGACACTATCCTGCCGGAATACGGACCCGTTGCCTGTGTCGAATGCCATTTTGAAAATTAACACCCCAAAATCTGGTATAAGAATAGAGGAAACTTAAAAGCGGAAAAAACCAATAAAAGAAAGAGGGAGTCCAATTGAATGAAACCAACCTGTTTTAGATTCATTCCCATTGTGATATTTGCGGTCTGGGGAGTGCTGTTTTTATCCGGGTGCAATAAGGCCTATTATTCTGCCATGGAAAAAATAGGCAAGGAAAAGCGGCATATCCTTGTGGACGATGTGCAAGGGGTTAAAGAGAGTCAGACAAAAGCCCAGGAAGAATTCAAGGACGCCCTCTCCCGGATCAGGGAACTCTATGCCTTTAACGGCAAGGATCTGGAAATCTATTATAAAAGACTCAAGGCCAGCTATGAAGACTGCGATGCCCGGGCGATCCAGGTTGAAAAACGGGTCAACATCGTAAAACAGGTGGCATTGGATCTGTTTACCGAATGGGAAGGCGAGGTCAAACAGATCAATGATGCCGGACTTAAAGCATCAAGCCTGCAAACCCTGGCAGATGCCAAAAAAAGATTCAAGCAACTGGAAATTGCCATGAACAAGGCAACCCAGGGCATGTATCCGGTGCTGGCAAAACTCAATGACCATACCCTCTACCTGAAGCACAACCTCAATGCAAAGGCTGTGGGGGCCATGGGAAATGAGGTGGTCTCCATTGAACAAGAGGTGGCAGCCCTGATTGAGAATATGACCCTTTCCATCCGGGAAGCAGACCATTTTATAAAAACTTTTTAACTTACCCCCGGTGTATTAATGCCCCTTTTAATACCCCTATTGGAGAATTGAATATGCAAGTGGATGGAAAACAGATGAGGCCCATCTGGTTTGACATGGAAACAAAAACCGTTCAGATCATTGACCAGCGGCTTCTTCCCCATGAACTGGTCATCGAAGACCTAAACACAGTGGATGATGTTATCCGTGCCATCAAGGAGATGTACGTCAGGGGCGCCCCCCTCATCGGCGCCACCGGCGCCCTGGGGGTCTATGTCAGCCTGGTCCAGGCCAACCATAAGGATTCAGACACTGCCTATTTTGAGGCCGAATGTGCCCGGATAAAGGATGCCAGACCCACGGCCATGAACCTGTTCTGGGGAGTGGACCGGGTCCGGGACGCAGTCCTGAACGAGACCTCCCATGGGGCAAGGGTAAGAGCCGCTTTGGCCGCAGCCCTGGCGGTGGTGGAAGAAGAAGCTGTGAATTGTCAAAAAATTGGCGAACACGGCCTTTCCATCATTCAGGAGATCAGCCGGCAAAAAAAGGGCGGCACCGTCAATATCCTCACCCATTGTAATGCCGGATGGCTTGCCTGCGTGGAATATGGCACGGCAACAGCCCCCATCTATACCGCCTTTGACAAAAATATAGATGTCCATGTCTGGGTGGATGAAACCCGGCCCCTGAACCAGGGGGCCCGCCTCACGGCCTGGGAACTGGGCAAGCACGGGATCCGCCACACCGTGATCACGGACAATGCCGGGGGCCACCTCATGCAGCACGGTCTGGTGGACCTGGTCATTGTGGGAACCGACAGGACCACACGGGCCGGGGATGTGGCCAACAAAATCGGAACCTATTTAAAGGCGCTGGCCGCCAGGGACAACGGGATTCCTTTTTATGTGGCCCTGCCCTCCTCCACCTTTGACTGGGAGATCACGGACGGAATAAAAGACATTCCCATTGAAGAGCGGAACCCCGATGAAATCCGGCATGTTCAGGGGCTTTTAAATGGAAAAACAGTGTCGGTGCTGGTGCCGCCGGAGAACAGCCCTGCCGCCAACCCGGCCTTTGACGTGACCCCGGCCCGCCTGGTGACCGGATTCATCACGGAACGCGGCATTTGCAAGGCAACACAAGCAGATATCATGGCCCTGTTCCCGGACAAAGGTGTTGCAAGCCGTTGAAAGAATGAATGACAGGACACTATATACCCTATTAAAGCTTCTGATAAGGATTGTAGGCCGTTTGCCCGTGCCAGCGGCTGATTTTCTGGCCGATTTGCTGGGTCTGCTGTGGTTTCGGATGGACAGACGCCGCAGGATCGTCACCCTGAGCAACCTGACCCATGCCTTTGGCCGGGAGATGACCCCTGCCCGGATCGAGCTGATGGGCAAGCAGATTTTTAAAAATATTGCCAGCATCCTTTTTGAGGTGGCCTGGTCCCAAAAATTTGATAAAGAAGGCTTTCTCGCCCATTTTACCGTCAACGGCCTGGAACATGTTAAAAAAGCCCATGACAAGGGAAGGGGCGTCATTGTGGTCACCTGCCACATGGGCAATTTTGAAATGCTGATTCCGGCCATTGACGAGACCGGCTACAAGGGATATGCCATCTACCGGAAACTGGATTTCCAGCCTTTAGAACGGTTGATGCGAGAGGCCCGCCAGCGGTTTGGGGTGACCATGGTTCCCCTGCGGGGGGCCTCAAAAAAAATAGATGCCTTGTTACGAAACGGTGCTGTCATGGGCACCTTGCTGGATCAGAATGTGGACTGGTACAAGGGGGTCTTCGTGGACTTTTTCGGCCGGCCGGCCTGTACCAATAAAGGCCTGGCGGTTCTTGCCATGCGGACCAAAGCCCCGGTGATCGCCCTTTATACCATTCGCCACAAACGAAAGTATCGGATTGAATTTTTACCGGAAATCCCCCTTGAGGATACCGGGGACCGGATAAAGGATATTGAAAACAATACCCAAAAGTTTACCGCTGTCATTGAATCCATGGTGCGTCGGCATCCGGACCAGTATTTCTGGGTCCATGACCGCTGGAAAACAAAAAATTTTTGCCCCTGGCCCAAGACCCATTAAAACAAGCTGTTGACAAGATGTCAAAAAATAGGTCAAATTGATAGAAATGAAAATATAAAATGAAAATATAAAATGATAAAAACCAAAAAGAATAGATAAAAAAAAATTTAAACATATGCCTATGCTGACAGATCTGGAAAAAAAGATAATTGCCCTGCTTCAAACCGATATTCCGGTAGTCAAACGGCCTTTTCTGGAAATGGCCGAACAAATCGGAATTTCCGAAGAGCTGTTTTTAAAAGTACTGGGTGATCTCAATGACCAGGGAATCATCCGCAGGTTCGGTGCCACCATCAAACACCAGAAATCAGGGTTTAACGCCAATGCCATGGTTGCCTGGCGCGTGGATGAAGATAAGGTGGAAAAAACCGGGAACATCATGTCCACCTTTGATGAAATCACCCATTGCTACAGAAGGGATCCGGCTCCGGGATGGGAATACAATCTATACACCATGGTCCATGCCTCCGACGAAGAGGCCTGTTATGCCATTGTTAAACAAATATCCAACGCCGTGGGAGAAACAAACTACACCCTGCTCTTCTCCCGCCAGGAATTGAAAAAGACCTCCATGAAATATTTTGAAGACTGATCCGCCCCATATCCTCTGTGTAAACCCCTGGATCCATGATTTTGCGGCCTTTGACTTCTGGGCGAAACCCCTGGGGCTTTTGTCCATTGCCGCCATCCTGCGGGAAAACAGCATACGGATAAGCTACCTGGACTGCATGGATCGGTTTCACCCCAAGGCGTTCAGGCCAATAAAAACGCTGTGGGACGGCAGGGGTCCTTTTCAAAAAAAAACCATTCCCTTTCCCAAAGATCTCAAGCATCTGCTGCCGGATATGGTCCAGCCGTTTTCCCGGTACGGAATTGAACCGGATTGGTTTTACCAGGACCTTTTAAAGTTGCCCAAACCCGATCTCATCTTTGTGACCTCCCTGATGACCTATTGGGCCACCGGCGTCAGGGAAACCATAGAAACCATAAAGAGCGTCTTTCCAGATGTGCCTGTTCTCCTGGGCGGCATTTATGCAGGGCTGTGCCAGGACCATGCAAGCACCCATTCCCTGGCAGACCGGGTGGTCACTGGACCGGGTGAAGAAAGCCTTTGCGCCCTGGTCAAAGAATTCACCGGATTTGATCTTGGGGTTGTCCCCGACCCCGGCGACCTGGATACCTATCCCTATCCGGCCCTGGACCTTTGCCGCCACCTGGCCTATGCCCCCATCCTCACCTCACGGGGGTGCCCCTTTTCCTGCGAGTATTGTGCCGCTTCATTTTTAGAACCCTTCCATCGCCGGCGGTCGCCGGACCATGTGTTCGAGGAGATCTGGCACTGGCACAGGGAGTACAAGGTTAAAAATTTTGCGTTTTATGATGATGCCCTTCTGGTGAACGCCAAATCCCATGCCTTTCCATTGTTGGAGCACCTCATTGATTCAAACATAAAGGTGAATTTCCATACCCCCAATGCCATCCACATAAGGGAAATCACACCCAAAGCCGCCGACCTGATGTTCCGGGCCGGTTTTGCCACCATTCGCCTGGGGCTGGAGACCACAGATTTTTCACCGGACAGGCACCATGATCTCAAGGTCAGAGAAGATGAATTTTTTACGGCAGTGGAAAACCTGAAGTCTGCCGGTTTCAAATCCGGACAGCTAGGTGCCTATCTTCTCTGCGGCCTGCCCGGCCAGGATCTTGAACAGGTGGCAGCCTCCATGGACCTTGTCAAAAAAACACAGATCCTGCCCGTACTTGCCTATTACACCCCCATCCCCCATACGCCCATGTGGAAGGATGCCGTTAACCATGCCCGGTTTGACATCAGCAAACACCCTGTTTTTACAAATAATACCCTGTTTCCCTGTATAAAATCCGACGCAGATCGCAATCGCATTTCACAATTGAAAAAAACAAAAAATTAGGATATACCCCTCTCAGCTTTGTTAGGATTTGATGAAGGTTCTATTCTAAAACTATTAACAGGCAAACATAAAGAGGGGTCAGGTGGATTTATTTAATATCATTATCCAGACACTGGGCGGGCTGGGGCTGTTTATCCTTGGCATGAAATTGATGACCGAAGGACTCCAGGCAACCGCCGGTCAGAAGATAAGAAATATTCTTGAAGCAATCTCCTCAAACAGAATACTGGGAGCCCTCACCGGCGCCGGTGTTACCGCAATCATTCAGAGTTCCTCTGCCACAACCGTAATGCTCATCGGATTTGTAAGTGCCGGGATCATGGGTATCGAACAGGCTGTAGGCGTGGTTATCGGTGCCAATGTGGGCACCACCATCACAGGCCAGCTGATTGCCTTTAAACTGACAAAGGTGGCGTTGCCGGCCATTGCCCTGGGGGTATGCTTTAAATTTTTTTCCAAAAAACGCAATTACAGACATATCGGTGATATCATCCTGGGTTTTGGGTTGCTTTTCTACGGGATGGACGTTATGAAACACGGGCTTGCCCCCATAAATTCCGACCCCCAGTTTATTTCTTTTTTTACACGTTTCAGCACCGACACCATGGGGGGAATTTTGCTGTGTGTCATCATGGGTGCTGTTTTGACCGTTGCGGTTCAATCTTCCTCTGCCACAGTCGGCCTGACAATGACGCTGGCGACTTCCGGACTCTTAACGTTCCCGACAGCCCTGGCCCTGGTGCTGGGTGAAAACATCGGCACTACCATTACGGCCCAGCTGGCCACCCTTGGGTCCAACAATGCCGATGCCCACAAAACCGCCAATGCCCATACGGTCTTTAATGTTGCCGGGGTGGGCATCATCCTGGCCATTTTTCCTTTTTTTGTGACCATTGTCCAGACCATCACCCTGAAAATGGGTGCAGGCCCCGTGGATGAGGTGGTGAACGGCGAGTTTGTCAATTCAGCCCGGTATATTGCCAACGGACATACCCTGTTCAATGTCATCAATGCTGTTGTTTTTCTGATTTTTCTGCCCAAGCTCATCCAGTTAACCCTTCTCATCTCCCCAAAGACAAAGGAATCAACCGAGCGATACCGGATGCCCCAATTTGATGAATCCTTTATTGATTCTCCCATCGGCGCCCTTGCCAAGGTCAAGGGGGAGATCATCCGAATGTCCAAATTTGCCCATATGAACCTGAAAAAAACCTCCACCTGCCTCAACCAGCGGGACGACGACATTCTCGGGGAAAGAGAGGCTATAGAAGAACATCTGGATTCTTCCCAAAAGGTCATCATCAAATATCTGACCACCATCTCCCAGGGGGAGATCAATGCCCCGGAAGCAACGGAAATCTCCGAAATGATGCGAATCGTCAACAATATTGAACGCTTGGGCGATTCCATGGAAAATATTTCCAAAATGCTCGAACGGATCTATGACAATAAAATTGAATTCAGCCCAGAGGCCAAAAAAGACCTCATCGATATCTCCCACCAGGTGGATCTGTTCTTTGAGCTGGTGATCAAGGAAATGAGTGAAAAATCAGAAGGGTTTTATCAAAAGGCCCTGGCCCATGAAGATTTAATTGACCAGATGCGGGAGAATATGAGATATAAGCACATTGAACGATTGCGGGCCAATGAATGCTCGGTGGATGCCGGGGTTTTGTTTATCACCATGGTATCCAACTATGAAAAAATGGGAGATTACTGCTATAATATCGCAACAGGGGTAAGCAGGATTATTTAATATGATCGTATTTGATCTTGAGTGTCTGAACGGACACACCTTTGAAGGATGGTTCGATGATAAAAAAGATCTTGAGAACCAGCAGGCCCTGGGCCTTTTGCAATGTCCGGTCTGTGAAACCTCTTCAATCGAACAAAAACTCTCCCGGATCTGTATCAGGACCTCCTCGGCCCCATCCAACCAGGCCCAGCAATCTTTGCGGGCAAACCAGGAAGTGCTGGCCGAATTTACGGAAAAAATAACCCAATATGTGGAAAAAAACTATGAGGATGTGGGGGCTTCTTTTACAAAAGAGGCCTTAAGAATGCATTATGGCGCCACGGAACACCGGAATATCCGGGGCACCACCACCAAAGAAGAGGAAAAAGTGCTCACCAAGGAAGGCGTTCCCGTTGTTAAAATCCCCTTTATCAAAAAAGAGAATGAAGATCTCAACTAGGGATGAAATCCCCTTTTTTTAAGCCCCAAAAAAAATTACGCTGTTTTCGGCCAGGTGTCTGCCACCCTGTAGCCCTGGGGCCAGGGATCTGTCGGGTCCAGCATGTGCTGGTGGGTCCCGGTGATCCAGGCCCGTCCGGTTATTGACGGAAGGATGGCCGGCAGATTTCCCGCCCGGGTTCTTTTCTCAATTTTGCAGTGAAACCGTGAGCCAATGACAGATTCGCCGATATACCGGTCCCCGGGTTTGAGTATTCCCCGTCGCTCCAGGACAGCCATCCGGGCAGAACACCCGGTACCCGTGGGAGACCGGTCCAGCTTGCCCGGCTGAATGGCCACGGTGTTTCTCCCGACCAGAACCTTGTTTTCTTCGATCAAGGGGGCCGCTATCTGGCAAAAAGAGATATGGTTCCAGTCCGGATTTTCCGGATGGCCAAACCCCAGCTGCTCGTTGGCGGCATTGGTGATTTTGATACCGGTTTCCACCAGGTCCCGGGCTTCATCCGGCCTCACCTCAAACCCCAGGGCCCGGGCATCTGCAATCACAAATGAATCGCCCCCATAGGCGGTATCCACCATAAGGCTGCCGAACCCTGCCACCTCCAGTGGAGCCGAGAGCCGATGGGCAAAGGAAGGCACATTGTGGATGGTCATCTGCGCCACATGCCCGTTTTTGCAATGGGCAACAGCCCGGATCAGACCGCCCGGTGCCTCAAGGGTCAACCGGGTTTCCGGTTCTTCCATGGGAAGGATACCGGTTTCAAGGAGCACCGTGGCCACGCAGATACTATTGGAGCCGGACATGGGCGGTGTGTCTTCGGGTTCCATGATGATCCACCCCATCTGGGCCGCGGGATTTTTGGCCGGCACCAGAAGGTTCACATGGCGAAAAACACCGCCCCGGGGTTCATTGAGCATAAAATTTCTGAGGGCTTTATCCTTTGCAATCCACCGGGACTGTTCCCACAGGGTCTTGCCCGGCGGTGGTGCCACCCCGCCCACAATGACGTCTCCGACTTCCCCTTCTGCATGGCAACTGACCGTATGAATTATTTTTGATGTCTGCACAGGGCCTTTCCTTTTAGGGTTATAAGAATGCTCTTGTCCATATCAGTATTTGTGGAAAAGGTCGACGATTGTTTGGTTTTCCATATATTTTTTTAAGGAACACTCCATCCTATTTCATTATCAAATGAATAAAAACTTTTTAAGTAATGAAAATTATATTGACATGGATTTATTTGTGTTTATTTTCCATTTCAAGAGTGAAGGACGGTACCTGAAGCCTTGCTGGGATTGCTTTACCTAGCCAGCTCCATAGGCCGGGAACCGGCCCGAATTAAAAACCAGAACAGAAAGGAGATGGAACTATGTTTATCAGAATAGGTGATATGGACAACGTGTTCGGCGCCATGGATCTGCTCCGAAACAAAATGGATCAATTTCTTGATGATTTTGACAAATCCTATGACTACGGGTCTGGATTAAGTTTCATATCCAGCGGCCCCAGAACCGCTCTTTATGAAGAAAAAGATGCATTTGAAATCAGAGTTGAAGTTCCTGGAATTGCAAAAGAAGATCTGAATATAACCCTTCAGGGCAATTACCTTGAAATCACTGGATCCCGAACAATTGATGCGCCTGAAGGATATAAGGTTCACCGGTCTGAACGGGGCACACGTTCTTTTTCAAGAAATTTTACCCTTCCCGATGGCATTGATGCTGAAAAAGTAGAGGCGGCCTTGAGAGATGGTATTCTGTATCTGAAACTGCCCAAATCAGAAGTGGCCAGACCCAAACAGATCGCCATTGGTTGAGTTAATTTTTAAAAACCACTATCAGGAGGAATGCCATGAACCAAAGAAATGAGATTGCCAAAACCAAAGAGAGCGGCATTAAAAGGGCAAGCAATTTAAAAACAGCCATTCCCGCCGTTGACATATACGAAAATGAGAATGAGATCATTCTCCATGCAGATATGCCGGGCGTTGTAAAAGAGGCCGTTTCAGTGAACATTGATAACGGCACCCTGTCGTTATCGGGAGTAAGAACCCTTGAAAAAAAGGGAGACCCGAAGTGGGAAGAATTTGGCAATGTTGAATTTATCAGAAGCTTTTCCGTACCCCAGACCATTGATATTGAACGGGTTGAGGCAGAACTTATGGATGGCGTTCTGAAGCTTTGCCTGCCAAAATCTGAAGCCGCCAAACCCAGACAGATAGAGATCAAAACAGCTTAAGTCCTTTTCGGGTATTGCCATTATCCCCCGGACCCGAGCCCTCATCTTTAACACAAGGGGAAACCGGAGTTTTCCCCTTGTGTTGAACCGCCCTGAACGCCACTTCTAGTTTCAATATCCCCAGAGCCCCCTGTTTCAAATACCCGTTCTCCTGTCTGTCGAAAAAAGACAAAAGAAATTGTGTCCCATGCCCCTGGAATTGCATATCTGTTATCCTTATTTTTTTTAATAAGTGTTCCTGTTATCTCAAATTGAACTGCATTATGTTGTGGCGGGAAACACGATCTTCACGCAACCGACAAAAAGGAGAAAAAAATGGACAAAGCCCATGGGCAGATATCCCTATCAAATGCCCTTGGTGCCAGAGAAATATTAAAAAACTTTCTTGCACCCACACCCCTGCGTCACTACCCGAGTCTGGACCGCCTTACGGGTGCCCAGATTTTTGTTAAACATGAAAACCACAACCCCACCGGCACCTTTAAAATACGGGGCGGCATCACTCTCATGCACCATCTCAGAAAAAAGGGCATCAAAGGGGTCGTTACCTATTCAACGGGCAATCATGGGACCTCTGTTGCGACCAGTGCCAAAATGTTCGGGCTGACAGCCGTTGTGGTGGTCCCGGAAAAATCAAACCCCCTTAAGATGCAGAGCATAAAAGATGCCGGTGCCGAGCTGATTGAATATGGAAAGGATTTTGAAGCAGCCGGCAGAAAAGTTGCACAGCTTGAAGATGAGCGCGGTCTTTATTTTGTTCACCCTGCAAACGAAGCCCACCTTATAAACGGTGTTGCCACAGAATTTTTTGAAATTCTTGAAATGGTGCCGGATATGGACACCATGGTCATTCCCATTGGTGCCGGCAGCGAAGCCGCGGCTGCCATAACCGTGCTCAAGCAGATCCGCCCTGAAATTGACATCATTGGCGTACAGGCCGAAGCCTCCAGCGCCGCCTACCTTTCCTGGACCCAAAAAAAAATAGTTTCTGCGTCAAATACAAGTTTTGCCGGCGGGGTGGCAACCGGAACCGCCTATGAGGTGCCCTTCTCCTTGTATAAAAATGGGCTTGCCGATTTTATACTGCTTACCGAAGAAGAACTATACCAGGGGATAGCGCTTAGCGCACATCATACCCGAAATCTTACCGAAGGGGCGGGTGGGGCCTGTTTGCGGGCCGCACTGAAAATTTCAGACCGTTTGCATGGCAAAAAAGTTGTCATCCAGATGAGCGGGGCAAATGCCTCCGGCCATGAACTGCAAGAGGCCATGGCCCAGCCATGCCTTGCAAGCGGTGTTGTGGGGTAGAGCCCCCCCAACCGGTGACATCATCTGATTTTTCTTGCCCGGCAGCAATTGCCTTGTGCGTTCATCCTTTCGTTTCGGGGAAGATGCCTTTCTGGGTCCGATTTTTGACCAATTTCAATATGGCTGCTTCGTCGTCAATGAAACGGCTTCGTTCATGGCCTGAAGGGAAGGGTGCCGATTCCTTTATTTCAGCTTCCAGTTCGCCTTGGTATGCCGGCAGCAGCACTTCAAAAACGCTCCCTTCTCCGGGCCGGATTGGCCATTATGGTCTCATGTTCACATGAAATCGTGTGTTTGATTTCGATATCCGACGGTAGGATGAGCCCAGCACCTTGATCGTCTCTTTAAGGAGAGGGATTATCCTAGGCTGCTGGCGGCTGGTGACAGCCTTACGGGAAAACCTCAGTATCTGCTGCACCACTTCCCGTGCCCTCAAGGAAGCGGTTAGAATCTCTTCCAGATTCTCCCTGGCCGGACTGGCGTCCGGAATCTCTGTAACAGCCAATTCCGAACGGCTGATCTTTTCCCTGTCATCAAAAACAGGTTCTGCCGTTATGGTTAGCCACTTTTTTAAATCGGCATCACAATAATCACAGACCTCGCGCTGGGATGATTCATACATTCTGTCCACCGGACAATTTCCATTCGACCGGTCTATACCGTGGAGAATATCACAGCAGTTTTGTCCGGCCAGCTCGTTTATTGAAATCCCCAGAAGATGTTTACCGGCCCCGTTGCTGCGCAGAATCCGTTTTCCAATGTCAGGGTCTTGGTTTTTGCCTTCCACCTGAGGGTCCGGTTCCAGAAGAGGACAATGGCGAAAGCCAGCAGAGACATCCCCAACAATCCTGCCAGAGAGATGAGCCATTTTTTCTCCACGGCAGACAGAATGTCTGTCTGTAACCCTGAAATAAGGATCTCGTCCGAGTTCCATTTCTGGCGAAGGGTTTGCAATTCGGTTTCTTCCATGGCAGCAAGGGCTTGCCTTTTTCATCCAAAAAACCAAGGGGGGGATTGTTGTAAATTCCCACTTTAAGGCGGAGATTTTCCGGATGGGCAGTCCATACGGGTATCAGGCGACATCAAAAAGCCATGGAATGCAAAATAATTTCACGGAACTATCTTTTTTTTGAACAAAGGGTTTTGCTCTTTAAAATCAACCAGAGAATACTGCATGAACAGCACATCAAAGGGCAGGTGTCCGAAGGTTTTTGTTTCAAGGGGTACAAACCCCAGAGTTTCATACCAGTTTCGCAAGGTATGGTTTGCAGCAATGATACCAATGCTGATCCGCTGTTTTTTTTCAGCCCTGGCGTATGTGATGAGATGGGAAACCAGTCTTTCCCCGATACCCCGGCCCTGGAAATCGGGCAATACGGCCAGGCGGTTAAGAAAGGCAAGCCCCGTTTCAGGGCTCCCATAGGCCACACACCCCACCAGCTCTCCGGCTGTTTCACACACAAAATAGCGTTCCCCCCTATCAAAATCAGCGGCAATCCAGTCTTGTGTGCAAAAAGAGGGGTGCTTGGGCGCATTCTCCTGATTCAGACCCAATTTTCGGGCGATTGCCTGATTGGCAATACGGATGATCTTTGCCAGTCTGGGGGCTTCTGCCGGTGATGCGGTTCGTATGCTCATGATGGGGCCCTTAAAAATTTTTCCCAGGTTCCTGGAACACTATTACCTGAGATATTTTTCAATGTCCATCCCTGTTTTTAAACAGGCCGTCTTCTGAAAGCAGCTGTTTTTTTGAACACTCCGGATTATAAAAGAAAGGATATCTAGCCCGGCCCATGAAGGGCCGGGCGCCGGCGTTACACAGACAAGCTCCGCAGCTCTTCCTGCTGTTTTAATTCAAACCGTTTGACTTTGCCCGTGGCTGTTTTGGGAAGGTCTTCCACAAAATAAATCCACCGGGGGAATTTATAATGGGCCAGTTCTTTTTTCACATAGTCCTTGATCTCTTTTTCAAGGGCAATGGAGGGAGAAAACCCCTTGTTCAGGACAATATAGGCACTGGGCTTTACCAGATTTTGTTCATCCCTTCCCGGCACAACCGCGGACTCCAGCACACCAGGATGACCAATCAGGCAGGCCTCCACCTCAACGGGAGACACCCAGATGCCGCCAACCTTTAACATGTCGTTGGACCGTCCCACATAATAGAAAAACCCCTGCTCATCCACAAAAAATTTGTCATCGGTATTAAACCATTCCCCCATCATGGCGGCCTTGGTCTTTTCATGCTTGTTCCAATAATAGGGGGCGGTGCTGTCGCCTTTGACCAGAACGGTTCCGATCTCCCCTTTGGGCACTTCATTGAAGGCATCGTCCACAATCTTTGCCTCATAGCCGGGCACAATCTTCCCGGTGCTTCCCGGCCGGATCTCCTCCACCCGGTTGGAAATATAGATATGCACCACTTCCGTGGAACCGATGCCGTCAAGGATATCCACATGAAACCTGTTTTTCCACCGGCGAAAGATATCTGCCGGCAGGGCTTCGCCGGCAGAGACACAGAGCCTGACCCCCTTCACCTCTCCTTCCTGGGCCAGCATGGCACCGTAAAGGGTGGGCACCCCGAAAAAAAGGCTGGGCTTATGCCGGGCAATGGTATTAAAGACGGCGTCCGGTGTAGGGCGCTCGGGCATTAATACGGTGGTGGCGCCGACACCAAAGGGGAAATAGAGTCCATTGCCCAGCCCATAGGCAAAAAATAATTTGGCTGCCGAAAAACAGACATCCGTTTCCTTCACCTGTAACACCTGCTTTCCGTATGTCTCAAGGCTGAACAGCATGTCATGCTGCAGGTGAACCGTGCCCTTGGGCTTTCCCGTGGACCCGGAGCTGTACAGCCAGAAACAGGCATCGTCCGGACAGGTTGGCGCCGGCTCAAGAACCTCGGACTGGTCTGCGACAAAGGCGTCATAGGCCAGGACATCTTTCATGGGAGCCTCCCCGTTGACAATAACGATCTGCTCTAAAAATTTCAATTGGGATTTGATCTCTTCAATATTGGCGGAAAGGGCTGCATCCATCACCAGGACCCTTGCCCGGCTGTCGTTTAAAAAATAGAGGTAATCCTTTGGCCGCATCAGGGTATTCAGGCAGATGGGAACCGCCCCCACTTTGATGGACCCGAAAAACACCACAGGATAAAATTGGGTATCCTGCATGAGCAGGGCCACCCGGTCCTCCATTCTGACCCCGGACGACAACAGGGCATTGCCGAACCGGTTGACCGCTTTGGCCAGGGTGCCGTAGGTCATGTGTCGGTCTTCACACAGAATGGCGATTTTGTCTTTTCTGCCTTCCCGGATATGTCTGTCCACAAAATAATCCGCTGCATTAAAGAGCTCGGATTCAAGAACGTCAAGGCTCATCTTGTATATTCTCCTGGTATATTATTGGGTCAAAATTGGGTGAAAAAAGAGTTTCAGGCTTTTTGTCTCGGTTTTGCCGGGTGTTGTCAGCAAAGAGCCGGCAAAGAAAACAATGCCCGAGATGATAAACGCTGCCAAGAATCCGTTCAGCTGGAACAGGGAAGCCTGGGGAAACAGCACCATGGCTTTGCCGCCGGCAAAAAAGAAACCGGCGTTTAACGAGACGCCCACAAGGATGGACAAGATAGCGCCCGTTGCGGTTGCCCGTTTCCAGTAATAAGCGCCCCAAAGGGCAAAAAAGGTCACGGCCACCGTGCCGAAGGCAATGATGGAAAGCTCTGCCACAGGCGTGTTGGGATTCCAGGCGATGGCCACACAGAGTGCCATGATGATGGCCACAAACATCCTGGCCAGGCCAATGAGTTCCGACGATCCTGTTTCCGGCCGCAGGGTCTTGACGATGTCCACTGAAAGATTGGTGGCATTTCCGAACACAAGACCGTTCACCGTTGACATGGCCGCTGTAAATCCGCCTGCCACGGCAAAAGCCGCCAGCCAGTCCGGCAGGGTGGCCGAGGCAACCAGGCCGTAAATCTTATCAGCCCCAACCCCTTTAAGCCCCGGAACAATGACATTTCCTGCGATACCGACCAGTGTCGGAAGGGTAATGACCACAAGGCAGATACCGCCGAAGGAGAGAAACATGGCTTTTAATCCCCTTGCGGACCGGCTTGAATAGGCATGCATATACGGCTGGGGGAAACAGACACACCCCAGGCACATGGCAGACGCCATGCCGAAAACCATGGGATAGCTCCAGACCTTGCCCCCTGCCCATCCAAGCTGGAAAAGGGTGGGGTGTTTTGCCATGACCAGGTCCATGGTCGGAAGAAATCCGCCGTTTTTCATCATGACAGAAAAGAAAAGAACAAAGACCATGACGGAAAAAAAGACCCCCTGGATGGCATTGACCCAGGCAGCCCCTTTCATCCCCCCCATCATCAGGTATAGGGCAATGAAAAAGGGAACAAAAAATAATCCCGCGTGAAACGAAATAATTCCGCCGCTCATGGCTTCCAGCATGACGCCGATTCCCTGGATCTGGGCCACCAGGTAAGGAATGGATGCCACAAGCACCACCAGGACCAGGATAATTTTCATGGGCGTTCCGTAGCGTTCACCAAAGGGAGCGCCCATGGACATCCA
>JAHIVS010000598.1 GCA_018816605.1 Pseudomonadota bacterium | reverse complement strand
TCTGGCAGCTTGGGACATACCGGGAAAAAGGAAACCGACCAGCAGAAAAAAGGACAGAACACCTGTTTTCAGCATATGAGACTTTTTGGGCATTGACGCTCTCCTTTTTACCATGGCCAGAAATTTTCAATCAGCCGGGTTCCCCATCCGGGGGTCTGTTTGTCCGCCAGGGCCCCTTTGCCATAATACTCAATGCGGGAATCTGCCAGAAAGGTGGACTGGACCCTGTTGGTGGCCGAAATATCCTTGGGTCGGATGACACCTGAAACAACAATATACTGGACCTCGTTGTCCACTTTCATTGCCCGCCTGCCGAAAAGGCTCAGGTTGCCGTTGGGAAGCACTTCTGTCACCCTGGCAGCAATGGAAGCCGTCACCTGTCCGCTTCTGTCACTCTTCCCTTCACCGGAAAAAGTGCTGCTAAAATCGGTTCCAATGAGCTTTGTCGCACCGGCTCCGCCAAGGTTGGTTTCATACCCCAGAACATTAATGGATGGAACCCCTATGTCCATGCCCGTCTTTCTGGCGGTTTCGGTGTTGGCGTCCATTTTTGAGGTGGCGTTTTCCACGATATCAATAATAACCGTATCCCCCACATAATTGGCCTTTGTATCCTCAAACAAGGACCCCCGGCTAGTGGTCCACAAAGAGCCTTCGTGCACCTGGTCTGGGGCATAATCTGCCGGCAGCGCCGGTTCAACGCTCCCCCCGGGCGGAAGTGCAAGGCCGGAGGAATCCTGGCTGCCCCCTGTGGCGCATCCTGCTGCCAAAAACCCCATAAAAACCAGACCGATTATTGACTTTTTAAACTTGAAACAGGGTATCATGGGTCCTTCCTTTGCAACATTATTTCGCATCAATGGATCACTTCCACGGTTGATTTTTCTTTCACCAAACCCCGAACTATTTTCCCGGATCTTATATTTTCAACCCGGATCAACTGGTCTGCATACCCATCCTCTTGTGAGATGCCGGATGTCGCAATCAAAAGGCGATTGCTCCTGGCAACCAGTGTGATGACATCCCCTTTCCGGATCAGAGGGATTTCCTGGAGATCCGAAATGCTGATATAATCATTCTTTTTAATACCGGTTTTTAATCGTTTATTTTCGATTTCCCGAATTGTCCGGATACCCTCTTCCCGCAAACTGAATATGTTTTTCCGGACCGAATAAACATCTGTCCCAAGGAGTTGCTCACCCTTTGCCAGATTTCTTTTGGCACAAAGAATATCTTCGTAGACAGCCACCTTTCCTGAAATTCTGATTCTGTCTTCCCGGTTTCCATCTATCAAAATATCCATAAAAAGGGAAAGGTTCCCATTCTTGTCAATTCTGCTGCTGGATATCCCGGACAAATCAACATTTCCCTGGGGATAAAGGCCCAGATCCCTTACCAAAAGCTGCTCCAGTTCATATTCCTTATCCCTGAAGTAATCGGACAGAAAACGTTCCACCTGCTCTTGGACCTTCTGCTGCTGGATCTGCTGGCTGTCCCGCTTCACATAAATATTTTCAGGTATTTCAATGGATACATTTTCAGGCATGCCCGGTTGTGAGTGGATCAAAGCGTCAAGATGGGGTTTGTTCAATTGTTTTATTTTCCCGGGTTTGGGCGCATTCCCAAGTTCCATTGTTTGTAATATCTCTTTCAAGAAAGGACCTGCCTGGATCTGGGCAACCTCGCCCAGCAGAATTTGAGGCCCCTGCACCAGGCTTGTTTCCTTTACCCGGATCTTAACTTCCCGGGGGCCAGGGGTCTCTGCATCCAATACCGGCGGACAAACAAAAATCCAGGCACCTATTGCCAGACCGGCAAAGGGTACCAGAAAAAATATCCCCATTGATATAAAGTGTCTCATTTCATCCTATCGTTTTAGTCCATTGGCAGTGCTCAACAGGGAGTCGGCCGTCTGAACCGATTTGGAATTGGCTTCATAGGCTCGCTGGCCAACGATCATATTGACCATTTCCTCAACCACACTGACATTGGAGAGTTCAAGATAGTTGTTGATGGTGGTGCCGGAACCATTTTCTCCGGGGGTTCCTTCCACCGCAGCCCCAGAACCTTCCGTGGGCCGGAAAAGATTCTGGCCCACGGCAAACAGACCGCCGGGATTGACAAAGGTCGAGACCAGAACATTTTCAGTGGCAAGGATGTCTTCATTGTCCGCAAAAATAGTCAGGGTGCCATCCGCCTGAAGGGTAATGGTGGTGGCTTCTATGGGAATGGATATCTCGGGCTGCAGCCGGTCGCCGCCGGGGGTGGTGATGAATCCGTCACTGTCCAGGGTAAAATCCCCCGCCCGGGTATACATGTCTTCATCCCCGTGGGCTACCCTGAAAAACCCCTGGCCCTGGATGGCAAAATCCAGTCGATTCCCGGTTTCCATGTAATCTCCCTGGGTAAATATTTTCTGGACACCCGACGGCTTGACCCCCATCCCGATCTGGATACCCGTGGGAACCTGTCCGCCGCCAGGGGTTGTCTGGCCGGCAATTAAAAGGGTTCTGTACATGAGATCTTCAAAATGGGCTTTTGATTTTTTAAACCCGGCAGTACTGGAGTTGGCCAGGTTATTTGCCACGACATCTGTATTCAATTGCTGGGCCCCCATGCCGGTGGCTCCTGAGTAGAGTGATCGGATCATATCTTACCTCCTAATGGTTACTGGGGTCTTCCAACCTCGGATATGGCCTTGCTGTCAATTTCGTCAAAGGTCATCATTGATTTGGTAAAGGTTTCAAACATTCTATGGTAATCGATCATTTTTACCATTTCATCCACCACCTGGACATTGGAACCTTCCAGGGCCATGTGTTTGACAACAACAGTTTCAGGCAGGATTTCATCACCGGTGTTCCCGGTATATGCATAAATATTTTGTCCTTTTTTCTCCAGCTTGCTTAAATCTGCAAAGGTCACAATATCCAAGGTATCCACAATTTCTGTGCCCACGCGGATTTCGCCTGTGCCGCTGATTTCAATGCCCTCACCCTGAATATTGGCAGGGTCTATAAAAATTGCACCTCCCTGTCCCAAAACAGAATTGCCATTCATGTCCACCAATATGCCCTGGCTGTCAAGGGTAAAACTTCCGCTGCGGGTGTATTGGATCCCCTCTCCTGTTTCAACCTTAAAAAACCCAGGACTGGCCAATGCCACATCAAAGGGGTTATCCGTTGTTTTAATATCTCCCTGGGAAAAATCCCGATTCAATTGGGCTTTAAATTTTTTGTCAAAACTTGTGACATCCTTTTTAAAAGCAGTTGTATCCACATTGGCAATGTTATTGGATACCGCGTCCAGTTTTCGTTCCTGCCGCAATCCCCCCTGAACCGGACGGGTCATTTCAAGAATCATGATATCTCCTATTAAAATATTCCGGGTCTCAGAAAACCGGGTCACAAAAAATAATTGCAATATAGGTGCCATGGCTCCTGTTTTCGTACAAAAGGGATGTTCAGGCAGATCCGCCACAGCACAATCGGGCGCCATTCCCATGACAAAACATTGTAACATATTGTAATTACAATTATTTTTCATGGCAGATGCCCCAAAAAAATCACAAAGAAAATTTTTCCGGGGTGTGTCAAAAAATCATCTTCGCCAAAAAACCGACAGAAAAAGGCTTTGAAAATTGACGCCGACAAGAAAATTTTTCCGGGGTGTGGTCTTTTCAATAAAATGCCTCGTGCCGGAGCACTCTAGAAAAATAAGCTTGCATAATCTTGGATTTAAGGCTAAACACAAGCCTCTTTAGTTCCATTCAGATGATAGGTAGAGAAACAATTTTTAATCCTAAAAGACAAAGTGAAATTTAATGACAATCGATTCAGATAATAATGGGAATGGGGCCCCCTTTAACGGAAATAAGATAGCGGTCGAACTTACAGATTATTTCTGCCCTTTTTGCAATTTTAAATTATTTAAAGGGGATGTATCAGACTTTAATATCGTCTGCTCCCAGTGCAACAAACTGGTAAGGCACAACAAGCTTTCCTATCATACCCTGGATCCGGAAAGCTAAGGAATTCCATCCGGCAGTGTCCCGAGTCTCCAGAGGTGTTTTTAACCAAAACCGAATCCAAACTAGGGAGAACTTTTCCCGGCATTTGCTGAATAAACAAAGGCCAAAAGCTCGGCCACTGCCACATAGATTTCCGAGGGGATTTCTTCATTTAGTTCAAGGGAGGACAATACCTCGATGAGGTCAGGATCATCTTTTATGGGGATATGGTGTTTCTTTGCCAGTTCAATGATTTTTTCTGCAACCCTGCCCTGGCCCTTGGCAGCAACCCTGGGGGCATCGTCTTTTTGTTTGTCATATTTTAGCGCCACCGCCTTTTTAATTGTTTTTTTTGCCATAAAACTCCATCAGATCACAATGTTCACCACAGAATCATCCTGATTTTGGAACAGGGACTCCATTAGGGTATTGGGCTGTATTTGGGCGCTGTCCGCCGTGAGGCAATCAATATTCCCCACGCTGTAATCAATCTTTTCAAGCCTCGCCTTCAACTCGGGAATCCGATTTTTCACATAGCCGCAGATATCGTCATCGTTTAAAAGGAACCGGCCGGTAATGGCCTTTTTCAATATGGAAAAATCCGCCCGAACAGGCCCCATTTGTGTCATATCCAGAAGAAAGGAAACCCGTATGATCTTTTGGTTTTCCTGATTTTGGCCCTGTTTTTTTTCCCCGGTATCAATGAGCAATTGTCCAAAATTCAAGTCTGAACCGACAGATACCGGAAAGGGGATCAGATACCGGCCGGACTCCGAGGTCTGGGAGTTGAGCAATTGAAAGTTTTCCAGGGTATCCAAAAAGCGGGTAACCGTTTTTTGCCCCCCCCCGTTCCGGGTCATTTCCCGTGTCAGCTGGTTTAAAAGCACCCCTTTCAGGTCCTGTTTTAATAATTGATCCAGCCCTGCCCTGACCGGTTGTCCCTGCTCCTGAACCTTCAGGAGAGACGCCATTTTTTTTTCCAGCAAAAGACCATTGTTTTCCAGAAGGCGCGGTAAAAAGGCATCGTCCCTTTTACCCGATTGCAAGGCTGTTTTTTGAAGAATAGCTGCCAGATCCGGAATCTTTGACCGGGCAATCTCCGGCCATGCATTGTTTCTTGCAAGAGAACGGATCAGAAAAACCAATTGTTTTGTTCCCGTCGGCTGCTGGGGCTCCAGCAGCTTGAGCAAAACCGTATCCTTTTGCTCAACCACTTTTAACCGAAGCTCTTCTCCGGGTTTGAGCAGCAGGCCGGTCTTTGCGATCACCGGCTGTCCGTCAATCAATAGCCGCGCCTTTCCCTGGGCCAGCAGGCCCTGCACCTTGGCCGTGACAACCTGATTGTCTTTGAAAACAGGGGCTGTTATGGAGGGCCCCGTCTCTTTGTGAACAACTATTTCAGGGGGGGAAATATGAATTTTAGAAATCATCGACCCTGTTCCATTGCAACAAACTTTTCTTTAAGATCAATTACCAATTGAACCTCCCCTTTGGGGATTGAAAGTTTTTCTGCAATGGTGTCAATATCTGTATTTTGATAATAAAGATCAATAATCTGATTCTGCTGGTCCACGACATTGCTTTCCCGGAAGGGGGCATGAACGGTGTTGAAAACAGGGGCAGTCTGCTGGCGGTCTTCCATTTTTTCCTGTAGTGCTTTGGCCCTGGACAGCAGCAGGTTAATACTGATAATTCGTGTATCAAGGGCATCGTTCAAATCCTTGGAAAGTTTTCTTTTTTCCCGGATCTGTTCATCAAAGCTTAGGGCAGCCTTTCTGGATTCCATAACCAACGGCTCCAGCATATCCATAATCTCCCGGGCAGAATCTGAGACCCCTTGTCCTTCCAGGATATTTTGGCGTGCTTGAATTTGGCCGTCCACCGTGGAAGCTACTTTCAAGTGACCGACCCGTTTGACAAACAACATCAATAAAATCACAAGAAACACATCAATGATAAACAAGACCGCGATTAAAAACTCAAGGGAGACCAATTGTGTCATACCATTGTATCCAGCAACCGGCCCGGTGCATCCGGCTCCAGTGCCAAGTCTTCTTCCCGGTTGATTGTCTTTTTTTTTCTTTTGTCTGCAGTTTGCTTTAATGCTTTTTTGTCTTTCTGCTTCTTGAGTCGCTCGGACTCTTCAGATCCTTGAACCGTGGATTCCTGAATAATTCTCTGGGCCTGCTGGGCTGCAATCGCCTGATCCGGAGACGGTTTCAGGGTATGCCCCTGGTTGCTAACTTCCTGGGCGATACCTGACTGCTGCAGCATCTGGCTATGTCCGGGAATGGTTGTCATAAAACCCCCTATGTCTAACTTGCCCGAAAGGACTTAAAACTGATCCGCTCGATATAATTGGATGGCAACACTTTTTTCAATGTTGTTTCAACCCCCCATATCAGATCCGCTTCTGTTACCTCATTTCTTTTTTCCCATACAAGGTTCCTTTGAATGGATTCATAGATCAGATCCCTGTAAAAAGAAAGATTGTCATTTATTTCATGATATGCCCTTTGATCCGAATAATCAATAGAGATATCAACGGTAACATAGGCCATGTCCTTTGATTGATCAGAGGAAAGTACGACAAAATCAGTGAGGATGATATTGCCGGATTTTTTAACCTCCGGCATGGCTTGGGTATCAATATTCACACTGGCCACTTCAATATCCCTCCCGGGCGCTTCCATCGTCATGGGAACAGGCATTTTTTCAGGTGGTTGGGCAGGATCATGGGAAAAAAACAAAAAATAAACAGATGGAACCGAAATTCCCAGCACAAGGATGGCTGATGCCGCGGCAATCACAAGCTTGGATTTAAACAATTTTTTCCAGCGCTTTTCAGAGGCTTCGGAACCGCCCTCATCCGGATTTGCATCGTCACCGCCTTCCAGTACAACCTGATCTGCCCTGGATCCGGTCTCCTCTTCTCCCTCCATACCCAGAATATCTTCGTCCTCAAAATCATCATCCATGCCGGCGTCCATGTCATCGCCCATCAAATCGCCGAGAACATCTTCATCTTCCTGGTCAGCCGCCATCAACAGGGTATCTATATCATCCTGGGAAATAAGGATATCCTCCTCATCCCCCATGAGATCCTCCTCTTCATCCGACTCCTGGAGCAAGGCATCAATATCCTCCTGGGTAACATCATCATTGCCCGGGCTTCCAAAGTCAAGCTGTCGATCGTCGGCATCCAGCAACCCTTCGAATTCATCGTCAGAGACATCCATGTCCAGATCATCCGACCCCGGCACCTCCATGGAACCGGGATCTGATTCGACATCCATGTCCAGAACCACCGGTTCCGATGAAAAATCCTCTGAATCCGCATCCCCGGCTGAAACTTGAATTTCGGACTCCGGATCAGAATCCAATATAATGGTATCCGGCACATCCCCAGGGCCGGGGGCATTTCGGATCAATTCATCAAGGGCCGCCTGGGTAATCAGACACTGGGATACGTCCAGAGCTTCGGCAGCATCAATGACAAAATCATCGGAAACAACCGCCGTCCCGTCCGGAACGTCCGATATTGCCAAAGCGTCTTCCGTTTCCCCTTCGGTTTCACCCATCAGGCTTTGGATATCGTCCATGGAAATCAATTCATCGATCTCTTCTTCGCCGGAAAAATCAGAAGAATCCATATCCTCTGGCCCGGTATCCCTGTTCATGAGGCTGTCGATGTCGTCCTGGGAAAGCTCGCCCATCTCATCCTCATCCGCACCGCCCATGAGACTGTCGATGTCCTCCTGGGAGAGCTCTCCCATCTCATCTGCATCCGCCGTATCATCGTCTGCCGTGTCATTGTTTCCGCCCATGAGGCTGTCAATATCGTCCTGGGAAAGCTCGCCCATTTCATCCTCATCCGCACCGCCCATGAGGCTGTCGATGTCCTCCTGGGACAATTCTCCCAGATCGTCCAGGTCGGGAGTGTTTTTCTTCCGGCTTTCAAGCTCTTCTTCCGCTTCTTCAATTGAAGATGACTCCAAGAGCTTATCAATATCATCCTGGGATATTAAACTTTCCTCTTCCAAATTTGGATCAGACATATATGACCTCTATCCTTTAAATATGAACATCCTGGAGTTTGGCTTTCAACTTGATCAAAATCGACGTATGAATCTGACAGATACGGGATTCTGTCAAAGAAAGGACCTCCCCGATTTCCTTTAAGGTTAATTCATCATAATAGTAGAGGGAAACCACTATCTGCTCTTTTTTGGTGAGCGTTTTAATGGTTTTGGCCAGAACATGTTTCAGCTCCTCCCTGTCAAACTGATCGGCAGGATTCTCATCCCCCTTGACCCCCATCTCAAAACGGGTTTGGGAAAAGGTATCATTTTTTTTGGTTTTAATGAATTCGTCCAGACTCAGCACAGCTGCGCCATGAATGCCGGTGAGCATATCCTGGAAGGTTTCTATATCCACACCCAGAAATTGGGCTATTTCCAGATCCGTTGCAGGGGCTCCCTTTGTATCCTCAATCTCTTTGGTTGCCCGGGTGATGTCCTGAATTTTTTTGCGCATGGACCTGGAATAGGTATCCATGCTGCGCAACTCATCCAGAATGGCGCCTTTAATTCTGTACTGGGCATAGGTTTTCAGACTGACATGCTTTGAAGGATCAAATTTATCCACCGCATCAATCAGCCCCAGAGATCCGGCTGAAATCAATTCATCGAACAGCACGCTGGAAGGCAGTCGTATGGCAAACCGGTAAGCGATGTGCTTGACCAGATAGGCATATTCAACAATGCTGGCCTGGCGCCACTCAAAGCCTTTTTTTGTCTGTTTTTTTTCCATATCGTTTTGAGTATACTGTTTCACGTTGCAGCTTGGAACACCCGGTTCATAAAAAATGTTAAATTCCCCTGGGTATGCATTCGATCCTTTCCGTTCAGAAGGGTATTGGCAATCTTTTCCAGGGCGGCCCCCGCCGTTGAACCCGGAAATTCATCCAGCACAAGTGCCCGTTTCTGGACAGCCCGTTGAAGTTGCCGGTCAAAGGGGACATGGCCTGTATATTCGAGAACAACGGTTTTTAAAAATTTATCCAGGGCATTGCTTAAAGAGGCATACACCCGTTTGGCATCCTTTTCGGAATCCGCCATATTGACAATCAATTTAAAATACCGGGTCCCGTGTTTTTGGGACATCACTTTCATCAAGGCATAGGCATCTGTGATGGAGGTGGGCTCTGTGGTGGCGACAACAATACATTCGTCCGATGCCGCATTAAAATACAAAACATTGGAAGAGATTCCGGCACCGGTATCCACTAAAATAATATCTGCCTGATCCGAAAGGGTCTCAAATTCGCTTAACAGGGTGAGCTTTTCCCCTTCACTTAACTGGGTCAAATCTGCAAACCCTGAACCGCCCGGGATAATACCGATCCCATGGCGGGTTGTAACCATGACCTGATCTATTCTCTTTTCGGCAGAGACCACATGTCGGATACTGTATTCGGGCCTCAGATTAAAGACAATATCAATATTGGCAAGTCCCACGTCCGCATCAATGATAACAACCCTCTTCCCCGCACCGGTCATGGCAACCGCCAGGTTCCCCACAATATTGGTTTTCCCGACCCCGCCCTTGCCGCTGGTGACGGCAATGACCTTTGGAAATTTTTTTGTATGGGATGCCATGCGTGCCTGACTTTTGGTCAGGGCATCCGTTCGTGCGATTTGTCGAAGTCCTTTTGCCTGATCCACCCTTTATACCTCTCCTTTGGGTCCCTTTCCCAGAATGATTCTCAATAATGTCTGTTTATCCGGGACAATTAAATCTTCAGGAACCTTCTGACCGTTTGTAATCAAAGAAACAGGCAGATTAAGATTGTTTACCTGATCCAGAATCTTACCGCATCTTTTGGTCTCGTCTATTTTGGTAAATACATAGGTATCAGGGTTAAATACAGAGAACGCAGATGCTGCTTCCTTCATATTAATCGATTCAGACGTAACACTCAAGGTTAAATGCACGGAAATCCCAAAATCACTCTTAATTAACTGGAGGATCTCATCTATTTTCTGTTTGTCAAAATGGCTGTGCCCGGCCGTATCAATCAAAACCACATCCATTGATTTCATTCGTTCCAGGGCACAGGAAAGGTCCTGGGCACTGAAGGCCGGCACACACAAAAGCCCCATGATAGACGCATAGGCCTTGAGCTGCTCAAAGGCCCCGATACGATAATTGTCTATGGAAATAAGGCCCACCTTCATTTTGCGTTTAAGACTTAACAGGGCGGCAAGCTTTGCAATGGTGGTGGTTTTCCCCACTCCTGTGGGCCCCACAAAGGCTGCCACATGGGGAACGCCCGAACGATTGTTCCGATTAAAAAAATCCTTGACCGACAATTGGTCCAGACAATGGGTCATGACATTTTTTTTCAACAGCGAGATCCGCTCGGTCTGCTCAAGATTTGGATCCAGACAATCCCCCGCTTTTTCGATCAGGGCGATGGCCAGCCGTTCACTGACCCCTGCCCGCAGAAAAGAGGCCAATACCCCCACCGACTCAAAATGGCGGCACAAAATCGTCTGGATGCCGCTGCCAAACCCTGCAATGGAAATCATATCACGAATTTCAGAGATATCGCCCTTCAGGGACGCGATCAGGTTTTCCCTTTCTTCCTGGGGGACACCCTTTTCTTTGACAAAAGGATATTCCTTTATACCGGCCTCCACCTCAAACATGTCTTTTGCATAGGGATCCAGGGGTTTTCTTGGGATTTTCCGGGTGGACAGAATCATGGCCTCGGCCCCCATCTCTTCCTTGATGTTTGCAAGGGCCTCCTGGATATTGGCTGCCCGAAAGATTTTTTTATTCATCTTTTAAACTCACTTTTCCAATGGCCTGTAAATTTATATTGTCCACTATCTCGGCATGGGATACCACAAAAACAGTGGGAAGAGAAGGTTCAATCAGTTTTCTGAAATGCCGCCTGAGGGTCGGTATGGTCATGACAACCGGCTGGGTGTTGATGCCGATAAGGCGCTCCACCTGCTTTGACACCGCTTCAACAACCTGACCCACAAGCGTTGGGTCCAATGCCAGGTAGGAACCGTGGTCGGTGCGTTTGATATTTTTAGATAAGATTTCCTCAAGGTTCCGATCAAGGGTGAGCACCTGGAGCACCTTACCTTCCTGCAGGTAGGGCGCCAGCATCCCCTTTGCTATCCGTTGCCGGACATATTCGGTCAATAGATCCGGGTCTTTGCCCATGGGAGCAAAATCGGCCAGGGTTTCCACGATGGTGAGAAAATCCCGGATGGAAATCCGTTCCCGCAAAAGGTTCTGCAATACCTTTTGCACCACGCCGATGGTCAGCAGGTTGGGGATAAGCTCTTCTACTGCCTTGGGACTGCTTTTGGCAAGGTTGTCCATCAAATGCTGGACCTCCTGGCGGCCCAGGAGGTCATGGGCGTTTGCCCGGATGATCTCTGTCAAATGGGTGGCAATCACAGTGGAATTGTCCACAACGGTATATCCTGAAAATTTTGCTTCTTCTTCCTTGTCAATGGGTATCCACAGGGCCGGCAGGTTAAAGGCCGGTTCCACGGTTTTAATCCCCTCTATTTCCTGGGCAACACCCCCCGGATCCATTGCCATGTAATGGTTGATCATCAATTCAGTGGCAGCCGCTTCCACCCCCTTGATCATCAAGCGGTACTGGGCAGGACTTAGGTTCAGATTGTCCCGGATATGAATGGGCGGGATAATGATGCCCATTTCCGTTGCAAACTGACGGCGGATGGCCCGAATCCTTCCCAAAAGCGTCCCATCCTGCTGCTTGTCCACCAAAGGGATAAGGCCGTAGCCCACTTCCAGTTCAATGGTGTCCAGGGTCAGCAGATGGTCCACGTCTTCCGGCTGGCCCGTGGCAGCCGCTTCGCCTCCGGCTTCAATAAGGGGAT
>JAHIVS010000597.1 GCA_018816605.1 Pseudomonadota bacterium | reverse complement strand
TCCCAGGCCTTTGACATGGTGCTTTTGGACATGAAGATGGTGAAAATGTCCGGTATGGAGGCCTTACAGCAGATCCACGAATATAACCCTTCATTGCCCGTGATCATCATGACCGCCTATTCGTCGGTGGATACAGCGGTGAAGGCCCTGAAAATAGGGGCCTACGATTATTTGACCAAACCCCTTGATTTTGACAAGCTCCGGCTGACCGTTGATAGGGTTATGGAGCGGATTTTTTTGAAGACAGAGAACACCTCCCTGAAGAACCGCCTGGAACAGGCTGTTTTCTCCCATGACATCCTGGGCAAAAGCCCGGCCATGGGAGCCCTTTTGGATACCATCCACATGGTGGCCCCCACCGAAGCCAATGTGCTGGTTACCGGAGAATCGGGAACCGGCAAGGAGTTGGTTTCCTCTGCCCTGCATTATAACAGCCCGAGAAAAGATCAGGCCTTTGTCCGGATCAATTGTGCCGCCATCACGGAAACCCTTCTGGAATCAGAATTGTTCGGCCATGAAAAAGGGGCCTTTACCGGGGCGGAGAAAAAAAGAAAAGGCAAATTTCTCCAGGCAGACCGCGGGAGTATTCTCCTGGACGAAATCGGGGAGATGAGCCTGGCCATGCAGGCCAAACTATTGCGGGTGATCCAGGAAAAAGAGATCACCCCCGTGGGAAGTGACCAGAACATTCACGTGGATGTGCGGATCATTGCCGCCACCAACAGGGATTTGAAAACCCTGGCAGAAGAAAAACGTTTCAGGCAGGATCTGTACTATCGGCTCAATGTGGTGACCATTGAGGTCCCGCCCCTGCGGATGCGGCCCGAGGATATTCCCGAGCTGGCCCTTCATTTTTTAAGGGACTTTTCCCGAAAGAACAAGCGGGACATCCAGGGATTTTCTCCGGATGCCATGGATGCCATGATCCGTTACCCATGGCCGGGTAATGTCAGGGAATTGATGAATGCCATTGAGCGGGGGGTGGTGATGGCAAGGTCCGATTATATCGGCAAACAGGATCTTTCCTTTATCATTCCCGATGATCCCCCGGACCTTTCCCAGGGATTCGGCCTTGAAAATATTGCCTTGTCCACCATTGAGGAAAAGGCGATTTTGTCCACCCTGGAATCTGCCGGGGGCAATAAAAGCGAAACCGCCCGGCGCTTGGGAATCACCCGGAAGACGTTGCTGAAAAAATTAAAATTGTATGGAAGGGAAACCTGAACGCTTAAAACCGTTCGATGAGCTTGTCGATGAGAAAGGTGGACTCCCGCATGGCCTGGTCGCTGAAGGGTCCGAACCATCGGGCCACATGGGTGAACTGGTCAATGAACAATTGTTTGTCATTGGTTTCCAGCATTTTCAAATGCCGGCCCAGGCTGAGAATGAATTCTTTGAGCAGGTCCCGCCGCTCCTGGGTGGCAAAGATGATTTCCGCATACAAGGCGCTGTCCTGGGCGAAAAGCCGGCCCACCATGCCCAGTTCCAGGCGGTAAATGGGGCTTGAGAATTCCAGGGTCCGGGCCAGTTTTGCCTGGCGCTGGCATAGAAAATCCCCGAAACAAAAGGTGGCAAAATGTCGCAAAGCCTGGACGATTTCCATGATCTGGTCATGCTCTTGGGGGGTGGATTCGACCACCACGGCCCCCCAGAGGCCCAGCTGGTCTGTGAGCCATTGGCAGGCGGTTTCGTTCCTTCCCGGGCAGACCACGACAATCTGCTTGTCCAGGCAGCTTAAGGTGGGGCCGAACAAAGGATGAATCCCCAGTACCGGTCCCTTGTGGTGCAGGCGCATTTGTGCAACCGGCTGGGTTTTTACCGAGGTCAGGTCTGCCAGCAGGGCTGTGGGAGGCAGAAAAGGGGCGATCTTTTCAATGACCTGGGCAGTACGCTCGATGGGAACAGAGACCAGGGCCAGATCAATGTCCCGGCAAAGCTTTCGGGCCTGGTCCCAGTTGTGCTCGGTTAAGATGTTCACGTCATACCCGGATTTGGCAAAAAGACCTGCAAACAGGCTGCCCATCTGGCCGGCACCGCCGATGACCAGCACCCGGGCATCTGGTTTTACGCTTTTATGTTCCATCTTCTGGGTCTGCTTTACCCGGGACTGGCGGAGGATCACCCGGTAAAGATCTTCCATGAAGTCAGGATCAAGGCCCGCGGTTTTTGACTGGAGCCGGAGCCTTGAGATCAGGTCTTCTTCCCTTGCCGGGTGGTATACGGGTATGTTGTGGGCTTTTTTCAGGGCCACCACTTTTTCCACCTGGGCCTGGCGCCGGGCCAGCAGGGACAAAATTTTTGAATCAATGGCGTCAATTTCATCCCGTAGGGGAAGGATCTGATCGGAAAAGTTTTTGTTGTCTTTTTTCATTTTATATGTTCTTTACACAATTATTCTCCAAAACAAATTAAATTATCACCAAAGGGCTGCAATTTCAAGAATGATTGATATAATTTAAGGTCACCCAAACTTAAGAACATCTGAAAATATACTATCCATGGACACCAAAACCGCCCTGGGGTGCCTGGCCGTGTTCGGTTCGGCATTCTGTTTTTATCTTGCCACTGTGATCATTAAATGGTCCAGCATGGCAGGGCTTCAAATTGATTCTTCCCTGTTCACCTTTGCCCGTTTTGCCATGGGGTTTGCAACAGTGTTGCTGGTCATGGGCATCGGGCGGTATAAAATAAGGATTGTCAAAAAGCGTCTGCTCATCGGTCGCGCCATTGGAAATTGCATGGCAGTGTATTGTTTTTTCAAGGGGGTTGAGCTGACCTCGGTCAGCCAGGCCAATATTTTAAACATGACCTACCCCTTGTTTATTACCCTGTTTTCATGGATTTTTTTTAAGGATCGCCAGGACCCTGTGGCTGTTTTTATTGTCCTGATCGCCTTTGCCGGGGTCTGGCTGATCTTGGCACCGGACAAACTGTCCTTTGATTTTAATTCCTTGTGGGGACTGGCATCGGGCATCAGTGCTGCTGTTGCCATCATGGTCCTGAACCTGTCTCGTAAGGTCCATGATACCCATACCACTCTTTTTTTCATGTTCGGCCTGGGCACCCTGATTGTTTTTTGTCTTTTTTATGACCAGATGCGCCTCCCCTCTGCCGGAGAATTTTCCTATCTGTTCTGGTGCTCTGCCATTGCCATTGCCGGTCAATACCTTTTTACCCTTGGGTTCAAATATGTCACGGCCATTGAGGGGGGGATTATCTCCTCCACCCGGATTTTGCTGGCAGCCATGCTGGGCCCCTTCATTGCCATGGATGCTTCCCTGTCCCTGTCCGGCTGGACCGGGGCCTTTTTGATTTTTACGGCCAACGTGTATCTGACCGCAAGAAAGGCAAAGGGGTGAGTTCCACGGCACACTCTTTTTTTTAATCTGTGGATTTTTCCGAAAAAATACTGTAAGAATCAAAAAAGTTTTGGCAGGCATCCGGGGTTTTGGTCCGGGAAAATCCCTCTCGCAACCCCAGGTTGTTCTCCTTGTATTAAAAACCGATGATGAGCGTTTTTTACTTTGACCAGGCGGATCAACAGATCTTCTCTTTTTTTTGGTTGCTCCAGACCTGGTGCTGACAGGATACCCCAATGCAAGAAAACCCTTCCTACGCGCAATTGCTCAAGCGGGTTAGCGAACTGGAAAACCAGTCGGCGTTGCCGTTTTCCCCTGAATTGCCGGAAATGGACATGGCCTTCCTCCGGGGAAATGCTTTTTTCCAGACGATGATGGACAATGTGCCGGATTTGATCTGGGCAAAGGATATGGAGGATCGGTTTCTGTTCGTCAACAAGGCCATGTGCCGCTGTCTGCTGATGTGCGAAACCACCCAGACACCTGTGGGGAAAAAGGATCTTTATTTTGCTGAAAAAGAGCGGAAACAGGGATTTTTGCACACCTTTGGCCAGATTCGCGTGGATTCGGACAAAAGGGTTAAAGAAACCCGCACCGCCGGGCGGTTCATTGAAGAAGGGTTTGTCCGGGGGAAATATCTGGTCCTGGAGGTTCACAAGACCCCTTTTTTTGATGCCCGGGGAGAAATGGCGGGTACGGTGGGCTGCGGGCGGGATGTGACGGCCCATAGAAAGGTTGAGGCAGCATTAAAGGAAAGTGAAACCATTTTCAGAATCCTGTTTAATGGTCTTGCCGATGCTGTGTTTGTTCATCCCTTTTCAAAGGAAGGCTTTAAAAATTTTATTGAGGTCAATGATATTGCCTGCACCCTTTACGGGTATACCCGGGAGGAATTTTTGCAGATGAGTCCCCAGCATCTGCTTTTGGATCCAAAGGGCAAGGGTATGGGGAGTGCGGCGGATCGGCAGGTTCTCATGGAAATGGGGAAACGGACCTTTGAAATCCTTAACAAGCGGAAGAACAATGAGATTTTTCCTGTGGAGATCACCTCTTCTGTTTTCGAGTTCCATGGGGAAAAAATGATCCTCTCCACAACACGGGATATCACCGAACGAAGACAGAGCGAAAAAGAACGGGCCGATGCAGTGAAATTTGGCGCAGAGCAGGAAAAATATGCGCTGGTGGGCCAGATAGCAGGGAAAATGGCCCATGATTTTAATAATATCCTGGGCGGGATCATGGGCAGTGCGGAACTTTTATTGATGGACGTCCTGAAACCGGAAGTCCGCGAAAGTTTGGAAATTATCCTTAAGCAGACCCACAGGGGAAGAAACCTCACCAAAAACCTGGCGGCCTTTGCCAGGGACCAGGAGCCCAGAGAAGAATATTTCAATATCAATAAAGCGATAAATCTGGTGGTCAGCCTTTTGAAAACCGATCTGGACCGGATCCGGGTGGCCCGAAACTTCCAATCGGATATTCCAGAACTCTTTGCAGATCCGGGGATGATCGAACATGCACTGGTAAGCCTTATCCAGAATGCCATCCATGCCATGGGCCGGACAGAAATTCCCCATTTGACCCTCCAGACCCGGGTCAAAGAAATGTGTCTGGAGATTGAAATCAGTGACAATGGCTGCGGCATCCCGGAAGCGTATCACAAAAAAATTTATGACCCCTCCTTTAGCTTAAAAGGCAGCAAAGACACGCAAGGCTGCTATTTGCCGGAGATAAAGGGAACCGGGTACGGCATGGCAAATGTGAAAAAATATATTGAGAAGCACCATGGGAGTATCCGGTTTAGCAGCCAAGAGGGGGAAGGCACCACCTTTGTCCTGTGCCTTCCCCTCACAAGAAAGGAGCGGACGTCCGGGAAAAAAAAACAGGTTGCCAACAAGCCGGTGATCAAACAAAAGAGAATTCTCCTGGTGGAAGATGAAATTGCCATTTCCAGTATCCAGGAAAAAATTTTAAGTCAGGAGCCCTTTGGGCACAGGGTCACGGTTGCCGGAACCGGTCAGGATGCCGTGGAAATTTTTGACAGGGGAAAATTTGATCTGGTCAGCCTGGACTATATATTGCCAGGACCCCTTAACGGTCTGGATGTTTACAAGCATATCCGGCGCAGGGATAAAAAGATTCCCATTGTTTTTATTTCCGGGAATATCGGGTTTCTGGAGTCCATGGAAGATATCCGGGACTCTGATCCACACATGGACCACTTGTCAAAGCCCTGTGAGAATATTGTGTTTGCAGACACCATCAATTCCTGGCTGTGACCCAGGCTTTAAAGGGGGTATCCCAAGTCCTTTCGCCAGGCCATGCCCATACGCGCAAAATGGCCGTCAGGGCCGCGCTTCCCAGGAGCCCAAAAAGGATCCTGCGATTTGCAAACCCAGGCCAAAGAGCATGAGACGGCGGTGGCCCAGAACATCGGCAATGGCGTCTGCGGCAGCGCCCAGCACAAGTCCGGTTAAACTAAAAATAGAGGGCATCCATCCGGCATGGAACAGGCTGATACCAAGATCCGGCCGGATATCCTGGAGTACCGGCGGAATTTTGCCCACCTGGAAGGCGGACAGGATACCGGCCCCCAACAGTATGCACACACGTCTCCAGGGGGGGGACGGGATCACCTAACAGATGCCACCATTGATGCCGATTACCTGGCCGGTGATATAGGCGGCCTGGCGTGAGCAGAGAAAAAGAACGGCCCCGGCCACTTCTTCGGGTCTGCCCAGGCGGCCGGCCGGGATGGCCTGGGTAATTTTTTCAAGGGGAATCCCTTCTACCATTTCTGTTTCAATGAATCCCGGGGAAACAGCATTCACCGTGATGTTCCGCTTTGCAATCTCCTTGGCAAGGGCCATGGTGGCACCGATCAGGCCTGCTTTCGAAGCCGAGTAGTTGACCTGACCTGCCTGGCCCACCTGTCCCGAGGCCGAAGCAATATTGATGATGCGCCCATATTGCCGGGAGAGCATGTTTTTCACGACAAGCCGGCTGACGTTGAAAAAAGAGGAGAGGTTTGTATCCAGAATCCGCTGCCAGTTTTCTTCTTTCATCCGCACCATGAGTCGATCCTCCCGGATGCCGGCATTGTTTACCAGGATTTCGATTTTCCCTTTTTCCGAAATAATTTTTTCAACGGCTTTTTCTGCGGCCTGTCTGTCGGTGACATCAAATTGAATCAGGGTTCCGTTTCCTCCCTGTTCTTTGATTTGGTCAAGGGTTTGTTGGGCAGCCGCTTTATTTGAATGGTAATTGAGATAGACAAATCTGCCGGACCCGGCCAGCTCTTTTGAAATAGCCCGGCCGATTCCCCTGCTGGCACCGGTTACCAGGGCGGTTTCAATGGTATCGGCTGTTGTGTTGGTCATGGGCCCTCCTTTTATACCTGTTGCACTCGTTTCCTGATTAATAGAAGTTTTTATGGTGTATCCTGAACGGGAGGCTAGGGCAAGGGATTTTTCTTTGGGCTCTCGGATTGCCCGGGATTACATCTCCCTGGCCCGCTTGATGAGCAGCCGGGTGCAGTTTAAAATATTGTCTTTTGTGTACAGGGTAAACTCATCCCGATAGCTTTGTTCAAATAAGTATTGGATAAGTTGTTCATCGGACAGCCGGGTTTCTTTTATCCGCTTAATGGTGGAAAAAGTGATGTCCCGTGCGGCCCGGATGCCGGGTGTGACAGCCGGTGCGGTTAAGGGGCCCTGGTGGGCCGGGCAGACCACCAGGGGATCAAGGGACTGGATCAGGTCGATGGTGGCGGCATAGGCCGGGGCATTGGTAAAAAACAGGGGCCAGAAACCCCGGCCCGGATAATGAAAGCCCAGGCTGTCCGAGCAGAACAAAATTCTGTCCTGCTGGACAAATCCCATAAGATTGCCGGGTGAGTGGCCTTCCACCTTTGTCAGGTCCAGAAGAATGCCGCCCCCCAGGTCCAGGGAGTCTCTTTCCTCAATGACCAGTACGTCCCGGATGTCCGGGATAAGGTCAAGGGGGGGGCGGCCCGGCATGATCCCGACGCGTTCAAGACTTTTTGACATGAACCGGTCTTCTTTCACCAGCAAGGCCCCTGCCTTGGGGTGGGTGACAAACTCGTTGGCACCGGCTGCCGTAACGACCCGGGCCCGGGGAAATCGTTCCACAAGTCCCGGCAATCCCGTGATATGGTCCGAATGGGGGTGACTTGGGACCAGGTAGTCCGGAGAAATGCCCAATGCGTCCAATTGTGCGATGACGCAATCAACACCACCCGAAATACCCGATTCAAACAGGGCCGACCTGTTCCGGCCTGTGACAAGGAAAAGATTAAAAAAATAGTTCCCCAGCATTTTTACATGGGGGCCAATCTGTATGGGAAATCTGTCCTGGGGAATATAATGGTTTTCCATAAAAATCCTAAAGTTTTCCGGGAACTTAGGTTAAACGGCCTGTTTAAAGGGTTCAATCCCGATTCTTTCAATCATTTTGCCCAGGCGTTCTCCTTTTTTTGCATTTTCACGATAGTACTGGACCACCTTGTCCACGGCCATCATGATCTGGTCATCGTCCAGGCCCGTGACCAGCTCTTTGCCGATTCTGGGCTGCATGCCCACATTTCCGCCGATGGTCAGGGTCCAGCCCTCGGGAAATCCAATGAGACCGATGTCCCGGACCCAGGATTCAGAACAGCTCAACTTGCATCCGGAAACCGCCATTTTGAATTTGCCCGGCAGTTCGAGGGCATGGTATTTTTCATCCAGTTTCATACCGATCCCCAGGGCATCCTGCTTGCCCAGCTTGCAGAAGGTGTTGCCCGGACAGGTTCGGATGCTCCGGACGCACATGCCCACGGCTGCACCCTTTGCCAGGCCCAGGTCCTCCCATGCCCCGTCAATATCTTCCTCTTTCAAGCCCACAATGGCCATGCGGGTGGCGCCGGTAAGCTTGATGGCTTTGGCATTGTATTTTTCCGACACGTCTGCAATTTTCCGCAGCAGGTCCGGGGTGACAATCCCGCAGGGAATGTGGGGAGCAATGGCATAGGTCTCATTGTCATTCTGGGGGATGGCCCCTTTTTCTCCAAGTTTTAACATGGTCTCTCCTGATTTTATGAGTTTAGTAAACCTGCCATACTCTAAAAACCCGGGACCCGATTGTCAAGGGAGGAGGTGATGCTTCTGGGGTTTTGTGTGTAGAAAAACCAGACAATTATGCTAAATTTGGATACTTTATTTCCCAATATATAGAAAAAAGGTGTGAAATGGACAAAAATTAGCCGAATATTGTCCCTAAAATGGCGGAAAGTTGGCAGGGGGAAAAGGAGCTGTTCGGTTTCAGGACAATAAATATTCATAAAATTAATGGGTTGTATGTTTTATGCATCAAAAAGTTAAAGATGGCATGTGAAATGCATATTTAAGATATCCATTGAGAAATGGTGTGTACCCATGACAATAATTTGCACTTAAAACATATTTGGACCGGATAGGTTAAAGGAGTTTTTCCATGAAAAAAATAATTGCGCTGCTCATTCTCTCTGTGTTTTTAATCACTGCCCAGGCTTCTGCCGAGACCTTTTCCATCCTCGACAGCTGGGTTGACTGGCCGGGCTATAAGAGCAATATCTCCTACGATGATGAGCTGGGAACCCCGAAAATTGACCACATGG
>JAHIVS010000077.1 GCA_018816605.1 Pseudomonadota bacterium | reverse complement strand
TGATCACCACCCACAAAACAGGGGTGGACCGGCAGGGACGGGTCCTGGCCCGGGAAACCACCTGCTATATGGACGGAGGGGCCTATTCTTCCACAGGCCCCATTGCCACCAGCGTTCCCTTTTTGTCCATGGAACAGGCCTACCGCATGGGAAGCGTGCGGTACAACGGGTATAGAATTTACACCAACAAACCCATCCGGGGGATGATCCGGGTCCACGGCCGGGGCTTTGCATGCGGGCTTGACACCCAACTGGACATGATTGCCGCCCATTTGAACATTGATCCGGTTCAGATGCGCCTGAAAAACTCCCGGCAGCAGGGGGAATACACCAGCACCAAAAGTTTTGTGGCCTCCTGTGCCATGGATGAAACCATTCAAACGGCTGCGGCAAAATCGGGGTTCAAGGAAAAATTTGGAAATCTGCCCCCCTTCCACGGCATTGGCATGGGCACCAACTCGGTTCAGACAGGCTTTCCCATGGGGATCCGGGGAGGGTCCCAGGCCTTTATCAAATTCAATGAAGACGGGGAAGCCACCATCATGTCCGGCGTGGTGGACAACGGCCAGGGCAATGACAACATGGTGGTCCAGATCGCGGCCGAAGAGCTGGGACTTTTGCCTGAAGACATTCACCTGGTCTCGGCCGATACGGAAACCACCGCTTCAGACCCCGGCTCCTATTCCCAGGTGTCCACCTTTGTGGGGGGCCAGGCCGTAATGATTGCCGCCCGCAACTGCCGGAAAAAATTATTCGAGGTGGCCGCAAAGGTATTAACGGTTGCACCTTCCACCCTGGCAGCCAAAAACCGGTTGATCTTTGTAAAGGACAATCCGGAAATATCCATCCCCATCAAGAAGGTGGTGAGGATCAGCCTGTTAAACTTTAACTCTGTGAATGCCGAAGGCGGATACTGGCCCAGGGTGGACATGAAACGCGAATGGGTCTCCAACCCCTATGGCCAGATGTGCGAAGCCTTTTCCTTTGGCACCACCATTGTGGAAGTAAAGGTGGATCCTGCCACAGGAACGGTTAGGGTGCTCAATGCCACGGCCGCCCAGGATGTGGGGTTTGCCCTGAACCCCCTGGTGCTGGAGGGCCAGTTTGAGGGATCTGTTGCCATGGGCGGACAGGGAGGGATGCTCACCGAATACCACGAATGGAGGGAAGGCCGGTGCCTCAACCCCACCATGCTCGATTATAAACTGCCCCTGGCCTGCGACATGCCCCCCATCCATTCCATCCTGGTGGAATCAATAGATCCCACGGGTCCCTACGGTGCCAAGGAAGCGGCCATGTCCATTGCCATGTCGGCGGCCCAGGCCTATGCGGCTGCGGTCGGCAATGCCATTGGGGTGTATATGGATTCGTTTCCGTTGACCCCGGACAAGATTCTGGCTGCCATTAAAGCAAAAGAAAACAAGGAACAAGAATGACTGAAACACGGACAGCCACAATTCCAAAGCAGATGCCCCTGCCCCTCACACAACTGGTCATTGCCATAAAAGGCGCGGGAGAAATGGCCACAGGCATTGCCTGGCGCCTTTTCCAGGCAAATTTCAAACACATCTTCATGGTGGAAATCGAAAATCCCGTGGCCGTGCGCCGGCAGGTCAGTTTTTGTGAGGCTGTCCATGACCAAACCATTGAGGTGGAGGGGGTGCGGGCCCAAAAGGTGACGGATATGAAAGAGATTCCCGGTGTCTGGGAGAAAGATGGCATTCCCGTGCTTGTGGACCCGGACTGGCAGTCCATCAAAACCATGCGCCCCCATGTGGTGGTGGATGCCATTATTGCCAAAAAAAACCTGGGAACACACCGAAACGAGGCCCCCCTGGTGATCGGCCTGGGCCCCGGGTTTGAGGCGGGATACGATGTTCACCTGGCCATTGAAACCCTCCGGGGCCATAACCTTGGCCGGATTATTGACAAGGGGTGTCCTGCTCCCAACACCGGGGTTCCGGGAAGCGTCAACGGATTTACCGGCGAACGGCTGCTGCGCTCCCCCTGCTTGGGGGTTTTCATTGCCCTCATCCCCCTAGGGGCCCTGGTGGAAAAGAACGATGTCATCGGCCATGTGGGCAGCCAGCCGGTTGTTGCAAGGATAGACGGTATCCTCAGGGGATTGATCCGGGACAATACCCGGGTGAGGGAGGGCTTGAAAATCGGGGATATCGATCCCAGGGGAAACAGAGACTATTTCACCACCATATCGGAAAAGGCACGGGCCATTGGCGGCGGTGTGCTGGAGGCCATTTTAAGACAATACAATCAATAAACCCCAGAAAACCCTTTTAAGAGGATTGGCCATGTTGACAAAAGCGTTTATTCCCTACCAAGGATATTACTGCTCTCCCTTTGCCCGGTGGCAGGGAAGCTTTGCAAACGAACATTCCATCCTTCTGGGCTCCCAGACCGCCAGAAACTGGCTGGGGGCCAAAAAGATCAGCCCGGACCTGTTTGATTACCTGATTCTGGGGGCCACCGTGGGACAGCCCCACCTGTTTTACGGCGGGCCCTGGGCCTCGGCCCTGATGGGGGCAGAAAACATCCCCGGAATGTTGATCAGCCAGGCCTGCTCCACTTCCACCACAGCAATTTTCCAGGCCGCCATGGGGATCGAGACAGGGCTGTACCAGAATGTGTTTACCCTGATGACGGACCGGTGTTCCAACGGCCCCCACACCATCTGGCCCAACCCCCAGGGTCCCGGCGGCCAGGTTATTTCGGAAAACTGGGTCATGGACCAGTTCAACAATGATCCCTGGGCCAAAAACCCCATGATCCAGACCGCGGAAAATGTGGCAAAAAAGGCCGGCATCACCCGGGAAGAATGCGACAGCCTCGCCCTTTGCCGGGCTGAACAATATGCAGACAGCCTGGCCTTTGACCGGAAATTCCAGAAACGCTACATGTTTCCTGTCACAGTTCCCCTTTCCAGGAAAAAAACCATCCTGGTGGAAACCGATGAAGGGATCCTGCCCACTACAAGACAGGGCCTTGAACACTTAAAACCCGTACTGCCCGAAGGGGCCCATACCTTTGGATCCCAGACCCACCCGGCCGACGGCAATTGCGGCCTCATCGTCACCACAAGACAAGGGGCAGCCCAACTCAGTTCAGACCCGGCAAAAAATGCCCAAATCATCTCCTATGGGTTTTCCCGGGCCCCAAAAGGATTCATGGCCATGGCCGTGGTGCCGGCAGCCCAAATGGCCCTGGAACAGGCCGGTATCCGTATGGATGCGGTGACGGTCCTCAAAACCCACAATCCCTTTGCCGCCAATGACATTTATCTTGCCCGTCAAATGAAGATCGATGTGAACCAGTTTAATAATTTCGGGTCTTCCCTGGTCTTCGGCCACCCCCAGGCACCCACGGCCGGGCGCCTGATCATCGAAGGGGTTGAGGAACTTGTTGACAAAGGCGGCGGGTACCTGCTGTTTACCGGCTGTGCCGCAGGGGATACGGGAGCGGCGTTGGTGATCCGGATCGGATAAACACTTTTCAAACTAGTTAAAAACATAAGGAGAAACAAGATGCGGGCATTAATCATCGGCGGGGTCGGCGGTATGGGACAGGGAGTTGCACGGGATCTGATCAAGCAGGCGCAGGTCACCCAGGTGATTCTGGCGGACCTGTTCCCAAATCCGGAACGGGTCTCAAAAAAATTGTTAGAAAGCGAAAAAACACGCCTGGTAAAAATGGATGTCAACGACCATGGGGCCATGGTGGAAGCCTTTGCAAAAGTGGACGTGGTCATCAACACCGCAGGCCCCTTTTACAAGACAGCCGTGCCCGTGGCCAGGGCGGCCGTAGCGGCAAAGGTCAATTATATTGACATCTGCGACGATTATGAAGGCACCCGGATTTTGTTTGACTCGGACATAGACCGGATGGCCAAAGACGCAGGGACAACCGTCTTAACCGGCATGGGATCGGACCCCGGCACCAACAATGTGCTGGTCAAATGGTATGCCGACCGCCTGGACACGGTGGAGGAGATTTTTCTGTATTGGGTGGTGAGCATTGCCGAGCTGGCCGGTGCTGCCTGGGATCACAGCCTTCACATGACCCTGGGAAAAATCCCCCAGTATATGGATGGAAAACTGGTTTATGTGGAAGGGGGAACCGGGGAAGTGGCCGAGCAGTTTTTAGAGCCCCTGGGCACCTGCCACGTCCGCTATGTGGGACATCCCCAGCCCATCACCCTTCCCAAATATATCAAGGGCGTTAAAAATATCATCATCAAGGGCGCCCTGATTCCGTTGTGGGTGGATGAACTGATCAAAGAACAGAAAGAGACCGGATTGTTGAGCACAGACCCCATGGAGATCAAGGGGAAAACCATCGTTCCCTATGATCTGGCCCTGAAACTCTGGGAAACCATCCCCCGGGGAAGGGACAACGGCCCCCAGTCGTCGGGACTTAAGGTCATTGTCAAGGGGACAAGAAAGGGGAAAAAGATTACCTACACCGCCGACATGGTGGGCAGGATGGCGCCGGGTACCGGACTGCCCGCCTCCATCGCCGCTCTTATGATGGATGCCGGAGAGGTGAGGGTCAAAGGGGTGGTGGCCCCGGAAGGCTGCATTGACCCGGATAAATTTCTCGGAGCATTTTTAAAACGGGGGGCCCGGATCCACCAGACGGAAAAAATCGAGTCCATGTTTGAAACAAATGGCTAGGACACAGGAGGCATTGAATGAAAGAGACACCCAAATTAAACATCACCCAAAGCCGAAAATTGTATGAGCAGGCGCTGGAACTTGTGCCCGGCGGGGTCCTGGGTGCCAGAAAACCCACGGATTTCATTGACGGCGAATATCCCATTTTTCTGGAAAGCGGAAAAGGCTGCCGCCTGACGGATGTGGACGGCAATGAGTTTGTGGATTTTCTCTGCGGTTACGGCCCCATCATCCTGGGGTATCGGGAAGAAGAGGTGGATGAGGCGGTTTACCGGCAGATCCGGAACAAGGGCTTTTGTTTCACCCTGACCCAGGGCTACCAGAACCTGCTGGCCAGAAAGCTGACCCAACTGGTGCCCTCTTCCGAGATGAGTATTTTTCTGAAAACCGGGTCCGATGCCACCACGGCCAGTATCCGCATTGCCCGTGCCCATACGGGCAAACTCAAGGTCATGCGCTGCGGTTACCATGGCTGGCATGACTGGTGCGTTGAAATGAAGGGGGGCATTCCGTCCAAATTCTGGGAAGATGTATTTGAATTCAGATACAATAGACTGGATCAGCTGGAAGAGCTCATGGCCCTCCACGGAGAGAACACGGCCGCCATCATCATGACCCCCTTTGGCCACCCCAACCATCAGAAAATGCAGATCCCTTCCCCTGGGTTCCTGGAAGGGGTCAGACAGATTGCCGACCACTACGGGGCGGTCCTGGTCTATGATGAAATCCGCACAGGTTTCAGGCTTTCCATGGGCGGCGCCCAGAAACTTTACGGGGTCACCCCGGATTTAACGGTCCTGGGCAAGGCCATGGCCAATGGCTACCCCTTGTCGGTGGTCACCGGAAAACGGCAGATCATGATGGCAGCTGAAAAGAAGCTGTTTATCTCCTCCACCTTTTTCCCCAACAGCGAGGCTTTTGTGGCAGCCCTTAAAACCATCGAGATCCTGGAACGGGATCAGGTGCTGGAAAGCATCTGGGAAAAAGGTGCCTGGTTCATGGAAAAAATCCAGGGGCTTCTGGATGCCCATGATGTGGGAGCCCAGCTTTCAGGGGTTGCCCCCATGTTCTACATCACCTTTAAAAAGGATGAAACCGGTGCCTACAAAGCCAAACGAACCGATTTTTACACCCAGCTCATCCGCAAGGGTTTCTTTTTTACCCCCTTTCACCATGCCTATATCAGCCATCGCCACACCCGGGCAGACCTGGAACTGACCCTGACGGCCATGGACGAAGCCTTTGGTTTTATCAAGGACAAGTATCCGTGAACGCACACCCCCTGCCCCGGATTCCCGGGGCAGGAGGTCTCCTTTTTTTTAATCCGCTTCCTGACCTGCACTGAGGCGCTTAATTTCAACAACTACCTCATCCACGGTCTCCCGAAGTTCTTCTCCCATCCGCTTAAATTCCTTGGGATATGCATCCTGCATAAAAAACATGAGCGCATAAAAGACCGGTCGGATCAATTCTTTCAGCAGGTATTTTTCCTCCTGAAACAAGGCCAGTGCCAACTGGTATTGCTTTCTTGATATGAGCAAGACAAAATAATTTGAAATCTGATGCTGAAATTGTTTCTCACCCTTTATCAAATCCAAAAGTTGCCTGAAAAATTCCACGGATTCTTTATACTCTTGGCAATGAATGGCCATCACAGCTGCCGAAAGGATAGTACTGACATTGGTTTCATCAACGCATCTTTTTATTAAATTAAAAAATGTATTTTTTTCCTTTTCCCCTGAAAGTCCGGTATTCATAAGCCCGCTCATATTCTCTTTAAAATCCTTCCCAACAGCCATCAGACAATATTTTTCAGCCTTCTTTTCCTCTTTCAGGCTCTCCTCATACAGAAAGGCCAGGTTATACATTGCACCTGCATCGCCCTGTTCCGCAAGAACGATACAATATTCTTCAGCCCTTTTAAAATCTTTCGCCTGATAGGCCTCTGTTGCCCTTTCAAGGGCAGTGGCATCTGCATTCGACAGGGTGCCGGCCATTTCAGGGGATGTTTTAAATAACATCTCTTTTGTTTGGGAAAGCACCTCATATTGGAGGCTCGCCTCCCGGACAGACTGGGACAGGGCTTCGGCCATGCAGTAGGCACCCCGCTGGTGAAGTTTTCCTTCCCTTGCCAAGGCGATGTGATGTTGCGCTTTGTGGGCGAGTTCTTCTCTGGTGCACCATTCCTTGAGGAAACTGACCAGCCACTTTACCTGCTGCTTTTTCTTTTTTCGGCCATATCTCATGAGATACCAGATATTAAAAAACCGTTCGTCCAGCAGGTATAGTTTATTTTTTTTATTCACGAGGACGGACCGGACAAACCCGCTTTTTTCAAGGGTTTTCATCTGGGCGGAAATATTTTTGGGCTCATACCGTGTCTTTTGAGCAATTTCTGCGGTCAGCATCCCGTCCCAGTTCATGGCGAGGGCGTCCACAATCACCTGCTGCTGGGTGGCCAGATCGTCCATTTTATGCTTGTAAAGGGGGGTGATCCTATCCAGGATGTTTTCCAGGTCCTCAAAAACAGTGGCACTGTCATCCAGGAAAATCTCAAACAAAAGGATGATGGTCCGGGGGATGCCGCCGGTCAGCCTTCGGATGGCTTCGATCCGGCCTTTTTCATTCTGGATGATGTTGAATGCCTTTTCATGGTGGTATTGCCGACAGAGATTTTTTAAAAGAACCTGGACATCCGCCTGGGAAAGGGGGCCCAGATAAATGGTCTTAAAGGACTCAAAAAAAGGTTTGTCGTGTTTATAGGCGGTTTCAAGGGTTCTTGTGGAACCGGCGATGATCTGCAGATCGGTTTCATGGAGGATGTCCCTTAATTTTTTATGTTCTTTGCCCGAAAGCTTGTCCAGAATATCGCCAAAATTATCCATGAGAAGGACCAGCTTTTGTTTGTTTTTTTTCAGATATTTTTGAATGAGAAAGAAAAAATCTTCATTATCTTCAAGGTCTTCCATCTCATCAACAATTTTTTCAAACCCCTCTTTTTCTTCCAGGATATCCGCCACATTTTCCCAGAGCCGGTTCAAAGAAAAAATATGATATTGTTCTTCTGTGAACTGGATGGCGATCAAATGGGACAGGTCCCCGGCGTCCTGGATTTCGTATCTGAGCTTTGCAAGCAGGGTTGTCTTACCGGTACCCCGTTGCCCCTGGATGATAAAATTCTGGGAAGCATGGTTGAGCCTGCCGGATTTGATTTCCGCAAATATTTTGTCGAACTCCCTTTGGCGGATGACAAAATTATCCAGCAGGCATTGTTTGTCCTGGTTCAGGGGGTTATAAATATTGGCAACGGGTTTGCTATTCTGCGACATTGACATACCACCATTCCTTTAAAATAATTGAATTAAACCGATATATTTTTTCCTTGTTCCGGCTGATATACCCGTCATACTCCAGAACATTTGTAATATCCTTCAAATCCCTGATCTTATGGGCCACGGACAGATTATACAAATCGTTATAGTTTATTTGCCCATGGGTTGATATATGATTTAAAACCTGTACGGCACAGCGGTATTCATCCCCTTCAAAGGCCTGCTTCAATCTTGTTTTCCAGTTTTCAAAATAATCCTGGTATTTATACCGGTCCGTTATAATCTTGTTGATCACCTCGTCAAGAATCCCTTCATCTATCCGGACACATGTTTCCTGACAATGGTCCTGCAACTCCTCCACAATAATCTGGATATAATAGGGAATCCGCCAGCTGTCCTTATCCAGGATGTAGTGGATGGTCTTTTCGTCAAGGTCAAGATCGCACCCTTTTGTTTTCAATCCCGACACAAGCCGCTGGATCAATTTTCTTGCTTCCGCTCGGGTCAGGGGAGGCAAGGAAACATTTACAATATCATTGATCAAATCCGTTCTGCCAAGCTTGTTGACAACATTGCCAAGGCCGATGGAGCCGGTATAGATAAATTGGAATCCGGTGTTGAAGTTGCCCTGGCGTAACTCTCTGTTCAATTGCAGAAAACGGATTCCTTCCTTTTGGCTTTCTTTGGCTATGTTTTTCACGGCATCGGGAAATTCATCAATTAGAAAAAGGACTGTGTCGTTTTTTTTCCGGAAGCATTTTTAAAAGAATGCTGCATTCATGGTAATAATCAATTTTTTCATCGGGATTTATTTCAATCCCTTCCAAACGGATGGCCCGGATCCTTGAAATAATCTTTTTCAAGGCACCGGTCGCCTTTTGCACATACCTTTCATAATGGCTGAAAACAGCATCCTCCTCCAATAACAGAAGATAGAGATGCTTGAAATATTCGTTGATGCTGTCGATGCTCTGGACAGATTTATACTTGATCGCATAGCCTGTTTGCGGGTGTTTTTCCAGGTGCTTTAGAATCGAGCTTTTCCCGGTTCTTCGCGGGGCGGCCAACAATAAATTTTCTCCCAGCTTCACCTTTGACCAGATCTTTTTTTCTATGTTTTCCCTGGTAAAGTATCGATCCTGCCCATCTGCCGGTTTTCCCGTACTGATGAATAACGGGTCCATTTTGCATCTCCTTTTGTATTTTGACAAAAATTCTATTGTCAAAATAACAGACAAAAATATTTTTGTCAAACGATCTGACAAAAATATTTTTGTCTGTTTTGCAGGAGCACTGTTTTTAAATGCTTTAAAATTTAGGGTGGTCCACCACCTTGAATACTTTCATCAGGAAAAAGGAGAGGATCGCAATCCCCGCAAAGGCCAAAAGGGTGACACCCAGACTCCAGTTCCACCAGAGGGGAGCGTTGACCAGCATCATGCAGGGAAACAGAATGGGCAGCACCAGAAGGTTCATCAGGGCCAGTTCAATGACGGCAGTGGTTTTAAACTCCGGGTCCACGATTCTGAGCAATAACAAGCCGCAGGTGGCGGTTCCGGTAACGGTACCGAAAATCGACACCATTCTTTCAAGGGTCTGAGATACCAGACGGCGCCCGAGGTACACGACCACCAGCAGGGTCAAGGCACCGTTAATG
>JAHIVS010000596.1 GCA_018816605.1 Pseudomonadota bacterium | reverse complement strand
GCATAGGGAGGACCGTCATGGAGAATAAAGGTGGGCTTGTCCTTGGATTGGTTTCGCAACGTTTCATATATTTTTTTTTGCTCCCATTCCTTGAGCATTTCCGGCTCGCGCTGGGGAAGGTTGGCCTTCATGGCAAACTGGGTTAACGGCAGGTTCAGTGTCTTTTTATAATCCATTATTCCTCCGATATGCGGATAAATTTATATTCAATATTAAACTTTTGTTTTTAAAGGGAAAGCAGGGAAAAGTCAAGAAATATAAGGTTTTTGACAGGCGACTGCACCCAAAGCCAGCCCATGGAACCCAAGTTGTGCAAAACCGATTGCTGTGATTTTCCTCGGAAAATGATTTTGTCCGGATGTACGAGAACAGCAAATGACACCGGCCATACGCCTGCCTGCCCAAGGACGACACATCGGGCAGGCTTTCAATGGCTTAGAGCGGCCAGAAAATCGGCAGGGTTACCATCAGCACCACCAGTATGACAAGGGTCAGGGGGACACCCACCTTGATATAATCAATAAAGCGATAGCCGCCCGGCCCCATTACCAGCACATTGGCCGGGTGGGAAATGGGAGAGGTGAAACTGGAGGATGCGGCCATTGCAATCCCCATCATCAGGCCATAGGGAGAAATTCCGAGACTGGCAGAGGTTTTCAGGGCAATGGGTACCATGAGCACCACCAGTGCTGAGGTGGGAATAATACTGGTGGCCAAAAAGGTGATGACCAAAAGTCCGAACAGAACGGCCATCGGGCCCAGGGGCCCCAATACCCCCACAACGCCTTCGGCCAGAAGCCGGGCTGCACCCGACTGGTCCAGTGCCGTACCCAGGGGCAGCATTCCGGCAATCAGAAAGACTGCTTTCCATTCTATGTAGCGATAGGCTTCTTCCATGGTCAGGCATTTGGTCAGGACCATGAAGGCGGCCCCCATTACCACTGCAATGTAAATGGGCACCCAGCCCAGCATGACGGGCAAAAGAACGGCCGCCATAATGGTCAGGGCAACCCTGGCCTTATCTTCCCTGGGCGGTTCCTGGGCCGTTTCCGTGAGCACCAGAAAATCAGGCTCCCCGCCCAGCACATTCAATTTTTTCCAGGGACCGTATAAAAGAAAGGCATCACCGAATTCCAGGGCCATGTTTCTCAGTCCGGATCGATGGGCACGGCCTTTACGCCAGATGGCAAGGACGCTCAATCCGTATTTTTCCCTGAAATGGATTTGGCTCAGGGTCTGGCCGGACAGAACCGAATGGGGGGAGAGAATCACTTCAACAAGCCCCACGTGATCATCTTCGATCATTGACGGATCTGGATGGCGTGACGGATCTTGAATAAAAACACCTTCTATTCCTTTCATCAGAAGAATAGAGATCATGTCCACATCTCCTGATACAATGAGTTGATCACTGGCCTCAAACACATCGCTGGATTTGGGAATCAAGGCCACCCCGTTCTGCCGGACAATGTAAAGGATCTGTACGTCAACGGCATCTCCCAGGCGGCTCTCATTTACAGACAGGCCGACAAGGCCAGAGCCTTCGGATATCCGAAGACGGCGAATGCGATCCTCCATGGAATAGATCTGCCCAAACCCCGAGGGATCCAGTTGTCTGGGGGAAAGAAAATCAGCATGATTTTGAAATGCCGCCATTTCCATTGCCGGTCCGCACACCACAAGGCGGTCGTCGGCTTCAAGCAACTGGGATTTCAAATCTTCATTTATCCTGCGGCCCCCGCGTCCAATGGCCAGAACAGTGAGACCAAACCGATTTCGAAAACCGATACCAGATAAGGTCTGGCCTGCAAAGGCTGAACCTGGGCCAAGGGGCAACTCTGCAACCTGCATCCCATGGGTGAAAAGAATGTCGGCACCCGTCCTGTCGGTATCAAGGGTCAATTGCCCCCAATGGTTCATCTCCTGAATCCTGTCAAGCCGTCCTTCAACAATCAGCATGTCTTCGGCCTGGAGGGTCTGGGTAATCTCCGGGGCAAGCAGGGTTTTCTCCTTCCGGATGATGCCCACCACATTGAGACCGAATCCGGACCCCAGGCGGCTTTTGGCCAGTGTTTTGCCGACAAGGGCAGAGGTTGGCGGTATTTTGATCTCAAACAGGCGCTCCTGAAGCGCATATTGGGGCCGGAAATCTTTATGTGCTTCGGATCTTTTCACCTTGTGTGCGGGTTTGGGCAGCAGACGTGTCCCGATGAGGGTGACAAATGCAATGCCTGAAATCATAACCATCAGTCCCACAGGGGTGAAATCGAACAAGGAAAAGGGCGTCAGGCCATTTTCCCGCAGCGCTTCGCTCACCAGAATATTGGGGGGTGTGCCGATCATTGTGGTCAATCCCCCAAGCAGGGAGCCGTAAGCCAGCGGCATTAAAAGAGCCGACGGTGAACTGTCGGTCTTCCGGGCAATATCCATGACAACCGGCAGCATCAGGGCTGCCACGGCAACATTGTTCATGAAAGCAGACAATAGGCCGGCAATGACCATGATGGTTGCCACAAGAAGGGAGGGTTTTCTTCCCGCAACCTTTAGCAGCTGGCGGCCAAGGATATTGGCGATACCGGTGCGCGTCAGGCCGCCGCTCAAAATAAACACCGCCCAGATGGTCACCACCGCCGGGTTGCTGAATCCTGCCAGGGCCTCTGGGGGACTGACAATTCCGCTGATGGCCAATATACCCAAAACCAGCAGCGCAACCACTTCCAGGGGCATCCACTCGGTTACCAGCAACACAATAACACTGACCAGAATTGCCAGAACAATAATAATTTCAGCTGACATGGACCTCATTTCTCTGTATGAATTATTGTACCAACTTGCCTCTCCTTTTTAGTATACAATAGATTGCAGGTCAATAAAAAGCATCTCACCAGACACGCATTCACTATAACCACTTTTCATACGGCACTCTGGCGCTTCATTAAAAAAAATGGATGGTAATTTTTTCTTCTGCAAACAGTCCCGGAAGATTCCTGTCCATTGTCATCTTTGTTCATTTCTGATAAAAGGGGACAGCAAAGGAAAAAAAAATGACCCATCCAAATCAGACAGATCCCAGACGCCAGGAACCCATCATCCTGGCATCCAAATCTCCCAGAAGAAAAGAGCTGCTGGAGCAGGCAGGGCTCATAATTGAGATTCTGGCATCCGAGATTGACGAAACCGCCCTTCCTTTGTCCGGACCCAAGGAGTATGTCCAGAAATTGTCCCGGCTAAAGGCGGGACATATCGGGAAACTCCGTCCGGACACCTGGATCATTGGCGCAGATACCATAGTGGTGGTGGATGACGTCATTCTTGGAAAACCCAAATCCCGTGCGGAATCCATCCAAATGCTTCGGACCCTGAACAACAGAGCCCATTCCGTATTTACCGGTTACACAATTTATTGCCACGCCAGAAATCTATCCATAACAAACGCCATTGAAACAAATGTGATTATCAAACACTTGTCCCGGGATGAAATTAACTGGTATGCCGGCACCAACGAACCCTATGATAAGGCAGGCGGCTATGGAATTCAGGGAATCGGCGCATTTCTGGTACGCAAGATTT
>JAHIVS010000709.1 GCA_018816605.1 Pseudomonadota bacterium | reverse complement strand
TGTTGATTGTCTGACTCAGATCCCAAAGATATTCCAAGCTATTTTGCCATTATAGTGCATAAAGAAGAGCCCGGTAGAATAAACCTACCGAGCTCCATGTAGACAGCAGTCTACCGCCCTGAGCTATCCCTTGGCATCGGGGTCTCCCCTCGTATGCCTCCGTTTCACTCAGATATCTTTATCTGGTCGCAATTATAAATCAATTCGGCACTGATTGTTCGTTCTTGTCTGTAAAATGCCTCTGCTAAAAGCAGTGTCCCCATGTTCATGATTTGACGCCGGTTCCCCCGGCAATGAGAAGACATAAGACTTAATGCATCCGGATCAAATAAAGTTTCCGCAACACGGGCATTGGAGAGTCTGAACTTTATGAACTCGAGACTTTCATTGTCATTCAAGGTGTCCAAATTATATCGCCCAGTAAGCCTGGTTCTGACAGGGGACATGATTTGCAACTGAAGTCTTTTTTCAAGGGTTTCGTCACCCACAAGAATAAAGCTTGCAGCCACTGTCTCCTTGAGGGGGTTAAACATGAGGGAACAGATATCCATCAACGATTCCTTTTCCATCAAGTGGGCATCATCAATTACAAACACCGGGAACACGCTGCGGTTTTCTGATGCCATCTGCATGATTTGCTTTTGTAATTTAATCAGCAAAGGCACCGTCCTGCCATTGGTGTCTACCCCAAGCACATCGGCAATGGCTTTGAGCATTCCGTTACGCTGCAAACCTCCATAATGGACCAGGGCTGGCCTGTAACAATTTACATCAAGCCGGGATAAAACATAGTGGATCAATGTTGATTTCCCTGCACCTGATGGTCCGGACAGAGCAAAACTTTTCCCTGTAGAGATCAAAGATAAAGCCGTTTTAAAAAGTCGTTTATCCTGTTCCCCTAAATAAGGTTGTTTTAAACGGTAAGTATCTGCAAAAGGGTGAAGTTTATAATCGAAAAATTCGGCTGAAGATTCTCCTTGGATAATTGGCATAATGTTCTCCTATTTTATTGGTTCGGATGTTCAAATCGCCTTGCATTGGCACTTGGATCAACAATACGGGCTTTTTTCATTTCATGGCCGTAATAAAGGCATGTCCTGTCCCAGGGCATATAATAAATTGTAGCTCTGGCACCCGGCAGGCAGTCCGGAACCTCATACCTGGTTTTCTTAAACTGAATGGTGCAGTCGTTGTAAACCCGGCATCGCCGTTCCATTCTGAAAAGGGCTTCGATGTCTGTTGATGGGGGCAGAGCCCGGCAGACATTTTTAACTTGCAGTCTTTTTTGTAAAGGAGAACATTTTAATGATGAATGGATAGTTTCATGGTATTTGCTAACCCATATTTTAAAACCATCGTTGATCTGCTGGAGGGTTTTAAAATGTTTGTCACACAGGAATTGATCTCTTATGGTTCTAAACACTCGTTCAACTTTCCCACGGCCTTGGGGAATGTACGGTGGTGTATGGACCAGATCAATACCATTCCTGGCACATAATATTTTAAGGTGTCTACCCGCATAAGCGGCTCCATTATCGGTATAAAATCGCTGCGGGATTCCAAATCTTCTGACAGCTCCCATTAGATCATAAATTAAAGGCTCCACAGATTCGGTGAGGTAAAATCCGCCATGGACAATAAATCGGCTACTATCATCCAGAATGACATGCAGATAGGTCTTCCTTTTTTCCTTGCCTTTGAACAATTTCGGGCCGTGGAGAAAGTCGGCAATCCATAGTTGGCCGAAGTGATCAAACGCAAAAGGCCTTACCTTTTTTTCTGAATTAATGTGAGGGTCTCTTTGCAGGTTAGATGCTTTGGCAAACCTGTATATTGCAGATCTACTGGGGCTTCGGCCATTCCATTTGCCGGTTTCCGTAAGCTCTATGATCATTTTGGCTGTCGTCCATCTTGGATGTTCCTCTCGCATGGTATACATTGCAGAACCAATATCATCTGGAATTTGGTGTTTGCCTTTATCTGATCTGACTTTCCCTGTAAGGCCAGGCAGGCCACAGCTAAGATAACGGTATCTCCATTTCCTTAAAGTCTCTGCACTCAGGGAGACATGGAATCCATCAGGATGTACATACTGTTTCCAGGATGCCTGGTCCAGTAGTTCCCCCACAGGAATATCATTTGCATCTCTATGCAGAAGTGGGCTGATGATCCCATAACGCCACAAGGCGAGTTCAAATTTCTTGTCATTTTGTTCGCTCATTAAAACCTCCGCTAAAAAAATTAAACTTCATGGAGGTTCAATTAACAAACTAACTGATTTTGTTGTATATACGTTTTGTGTTGGTGGGTTTTTATCTCCACCGATCCGGGTAAAAAGCCCAGGAAAAATCCTTGATAAATGGTGTCCATAATCGATCAGGAGAAAAACACGGTGAAGGGCTCCAAGAGGCTATGCCAGGTTCCTGCTTGAGCCATTCTTGGATTGCTGAAGCTTTGGTTAACCATCGTTGTGTTCTTTGCCAAGTATTGCTGGTATCCCGAGCAATATTTGCGATACTATTTCCTTGTTCATACATTTTGAGAACATACATCAGCATACACAATGAGGCTCTGACGATGCGCAGAAATGCATGGGGCAGAATTGAAAAAGTTTTGCAAGGGCATAAATCATTATCACAGCGGTATCGCTGGATATTGATTATTTCATCATCAAACAAATATCGGCTATAAAATCCCCATTTTACGTAGGTATGGCTGTTCCCACAGTGAGAGCAGCAAACAAGTGATTCACAACTTTTTCTTGTAATTTCTGACAGAACAGTTATCAATGAATTCCAGGATCGGGGCATGTGTTTTTCCTTTTTTTAAAAATAGCATTTTTAAAAGCGACAATGAGGAGATAACACATGCCCCCCCTCTTATCCCCCCCAAAAGGGGGGGAGGAAGATAAAAGGCATCCGGCGGTTCCTGCTGGCTACGAAAAACTCGATTTTTTTCTTACAATAAAATACCTGGGGAATATTACGTAGGGCTAATTACGTGAGATTTTAGATGAGATTTGTGGGATATCTTTGAGCTTCATTACA
>JAHIVS010000595.1 GCA_018816605.1 Pseudomonadota bacterium | reverse complement strand
CAGAAAAAGCATTATCTCAATGAGCAGATGCGTGCCATAAAAAAGGAGATGGGGGAAGACGGGGAATCTTCTGAATTTGCCGATCTCGAAAAGCGGATCAAGCAAAAAAGGATGTCCAAGGAGGCTGCAGGGGTTGTCAGAAGGGAGTTGGATAAACTCAAAATGATGTCTCCCATGTCCTCGGAAGCAACGGTGGTTCGAAATTATATTGACTGGCTCATTTGCCTTCCCTGGTTCAGGAAAAACCGTGCAAAAATTGACCTGAAAACGGCAGAAGCCATTTTAGACCGGGATCATTTCGGTCTTGAAAAACCCAAGGAACGGATAGTGGAATACCTGGCAGTCCAGGTTCTGGTCAAAAAAATCAAGGGACCCATTTTGTGTCTGGTGGGACCGCCCGGTGTGGGCAAGACCTCTTTGGCTCGTTCTGTTGCATCTGCCACGGGCCGTGCTTTTGCACGGATTTCCCTTGGCGGGGTGAGAGACGAGGCTGAAATTCGCGGCCACCGACGCACCTATGTCGGGGCCATGCCCGGTAAAATCATTCAGACCTTGAAAAAAACAGGATACAACAACCCGGTTTTTTGTCTGGATGAGATAGACAAAATGACATCTGATTTCAGGGGGGACCCATCTTCCGCGCTTTTGGAAGCCCTGGATCCGGAACAGAACAAAAATTTCAATGATCATTATCTGGAAGTGGACTATGATTTATCTGAAATCCTTTTTATCACCACTGCCAACACCTTGTACGATATACCTGCCCCATTGAGGGATCGAATGGAAATCATTCAGATTCCCGGTTATACGGAATATGAAAAAGAACAGATCGCAACCGGTTTTCTCGTGCCCAAGCAATTGAGGGAAAATGGTCTGGATGATTCAGATGTATTGTTTTCAAAAAGTGCAATTGGTGCCATTATCAAACTATATACCCGGGAGGCCGGGGTGCGGAATCTGGAGCGGGAGATTTCGTCTGTATTAAGAAAAATTGCCACCCAGATCGTTAAGACCGATACCAGAAAGCGTCGTCAAATAACGACCACCACTGTGCTGAAATATCTGGGGCAGCCCCGGTTTCGGAACAGCACCCTTGAGAAAGAAGATAAGGCCGGTATTGTGACAGGTCTGGCATGGACCCAGGCTGGCGGTCAATTGCTCACCATAGAAGCTGTGACCATGCCGGGTAAGGGAAGGGTAATGGTGACCGGAAAGCTGGGCGAAGTGATGAAGGAGTCTTCCCAGGCAGCTGTCAGCTATGTCCGCTCCCGGAGTAAATCCCTTAAGATTCGGGAAAATTTTTATAAGGACACGGATATTCATATCCATGTTCCTGAAGGGGCCATCCCCAAGGATGGGCCTTCGGCTGGCATCGCCATGTGCACGGCTGTTGTTTCCATTCTTACGGGGAAATCAGTCAGCCGGACGGTAGCCATGACCGGTGAAATTACCCTTCGGGGACGGGTATTGCCCATTGGCGGCCTTAAAGAAAAATTATTGGCTGCCCATGCCAATGGAATTAAACGCGTTATTGTTTCAACGGAAAACAAAAAAGATGTTCAGGAAATCCCCAAATCGATTCAAAAGCAATTGGAAATCGTTTTTGTGGATGATATGAGCCAGGTACTGGAGCATGCTCTGGTATAAGACTATGGAATATAAAACGGCAAGGGCCTCTTGATCTGAACAGATCACGAGGCCCTTGCCGTTTTATGGCAGCGTCATGGGGTCGCTGGGATTTGAGCGGTCATTATAATCCGTCACCAGGGTGATATCATTTCTCCAGCATGGAGATGAATTCGGACATGGCAGAAACCTCGTCCTTTGTGCTGATGCTTCTGCGGATGTTCACCATCAGCTCGTGGGTCTCCTGATCCATGAGAAGATCCTCTTTGCGTGTGCCGGATTTGTTGATGTTAATGGCAGGCCATATCCTTTGTTCGGCACATTCCCGGGAAAGGAAAAGGTCCATATTGCCGGTCCCTTTGAACTCCTGGAAGATGATGTCATCCATACGACTTCCGGTGTCAACCAGAATGGTGGCCATGATGGTAAGGGAACCGCCGTTTTCCAGCTTTCTGGCTGCCCCGAATATCTTTCTGGGAAATTCCATGGCATTGGCACCAAGGCCGCCGCTCAGGGTCTTGCCATGGCTGTCGGTGTCAGCGTTAAACGCCCGTGTCATACGGGTCAGAGAGTCGATGAATACAACAGCATCCTGCCCGATTTCAGCACACCTGATGGCCGTGTGCATGGCAAGCCGGGTCATTCGCATGTGCTGTCCAATCTGCTGGTCGGCAGATGAATAGAGAACATGGGCTTCTGTCAGACCCCGCTGGAAATCGGTCACTTCTTCGGGACGTTCGTCCACCAGCAGTACAAAGACCTTTGAATCCGGGTGGTTGGTGACCACGGAGTTGGCCATATGCCGTAAAATGGTTGTTTTCCCTGATTTGGGAGGGGCAATGATCAACCCCCTTTGTCCCATGCCAAGGGGAGTGATCAGGTCAAGGGCCAGGCCGGTGATATCCTCTTCATCCTGGGCCATGGTATATCTCTCAAAGGGATTGATGCTGGTCTGGTCCTGGAGCATGGGTATGTTTATAAAGTCATCAAAGGGAAGATGGTTGATTGTCTCTATGCGGATCAAGGCAAGGTTAAGATTCCTGGGGCCTTTTTTCTCGCCAAAGCCTTGGATAAAGCACCCCTCTCTGAGGTTCAATTTTCTGATAAGGCTATTGGGGACGTAGGGATTTTCCGGCTGGGGTTGAAAATTTTCTTCTATGGTTCTCAAAAAACCAAACCCTTTGTCCATAATTTCCAGGTATCCTTGCACTGGTTCCATAGTCAAACTCCTTAATTCAAACTGGCGGATATTGCGGTAACGATAAAAAAGATGGGTTAAGGATTCACTATTTCTCCTTGCGACTGAAAATCCCAGAAGAAAAAAAGAAAAACGCCCTGCTTTAGATTTTATCGGGTAATTACACGTATATTATCATATTATTCGCAAGGAATATACCATTAATCTTCGAGGGTTGCAAGGTTCTGCATCAAGATTTGATCCCCATGTTTAGTCCACAGAAAAATACACAGATAAAAAGAATATTTTCCGTATTTAGTGCTTGACACTATTTTTGTTTATTGTTATAACCTCTCTGCTTTTGGGCGATTAACTCAGCTGGTAGAGTGCAACCCTTACAAGGTTGAAGTCGCAGGTTCGAACCCTGCATCGCCCACCAAAAGTCATGAACTACGGGGGTGTAGTTCAGTTGGTTAGAACGCTTGCCTGTCACGCAAGAGGCCGCGAGTTCGAGTCTCGTCACTCCCGCCACAATATAAAGAAGGATATTTGGAGAAAACCCGAATATCCTTCTTTTTTTTTCAGCAGTTTTTAGCCCAAAAAAAAAGGTCGTTTCCATTTTCAGGCAAACGATCCTTTTTTACCCCTCCTCAAAAGAGGGCAGGGAAATTATGGCTCCATGGCAAGCAATTCTTTTAAAATCGCATTTCCCATGGTAATGGTATTTACGGCTTTATTCTTCTGGGTCGTGAGGTCTGCAGTAAAAATCTGTTTTTCCAAAACCTTAGAAACAGCCGACTCAATCCCATCAGCCGCCCGGATCTGCCCAAAGGTATGCCGGAGCATCATGGCCCCGGACAATATCTGGGCAATTGGATTGGCAATACCCTTGCCGGCTATATCCGGTGCAGAGCCACCGGCAGGTTCGTATAAACCGAATTTGTCCTGATTGAGACTGGCGGATGCGAGAAGGCCCATTGAGCCGGTTATCATTGCGCATTCATCTGAAATGATATCTCCGAACATATTCCCGCAGAGCAATACATCAAATTGGTGTGGATTTCGGACAAGCTGCATGGCAGCATTGTCCACGTAGATGTGGTTCAGGGTAATGTCCGGATATTCTTTTGCTATCTGTGTCACGGTTTCCCGCCAGAGTACCATGGAAAAAAGAACATTGGCTTTGTCAACGGAGGTGACAAGGCGCCGGCGTTTTCTGGCTGCTTCAAAGGCCATTCTGGCAATTCGCTCTATCTCAAATCTGGAGTAGACCATTGTATCAAAGGCCATTTCATCTTTCCCTGTCCCTTTTCTTCCCTTGGGCTCCCCAAAATAGATGCCGCCGGTCAGTTCCCGGACACAGAGAATATCAAACCCGTTTTTTACAATCTCGGGTTTTAGCGGCGATGCTGAGGCCAGGGATGGGAATACTTTGGCAGGCCGCAGGTTGCAATAGAGACCAAAATGTTTTCTCAGGGGCAATAAAGCGGCTCTCTCCGGCTGTTCTGCGGGGGGAAGGCTTTCCCATTTTGGACCGCCCACGGAACCAAATAAAATGGCTTCACTTTTTTCGCAAAGGGAAAGGGTCGACTCCGGAAGGGCGTGGCCATGTGCATCAATGGCCGCTCCGCCAACGTCTGAAAATTCGTATTCAAGGGAAAATCCGTAAATCCTAGCGGCGGCATCAAGGATCTTAACCGCTTGTTCCATAACCTCGGGTCCAATTCCATCCCCTGGAAGTATAGCAATCTTGCTCAAAGTATTCCAATCTCCTAAAATTTGGTTTGTATTTTAAATAGCTAGTATAATAACGAAATTTTGAATTTATGCAATAACTTTGTTCAGTTATAATTAAATAAGTTTAAATATACTGGATAAAATCGATTTTCTGCCTGAAAGAGTTCCAGGGATAATCCACGGCAGTATTGTTGGATAAAAGGCTCGTCAAAAAAAAAGGGTACTGATTGGGGAAAAAAAAAGGAGGCTGATAAAACATCAGCCTCCTTATACCTAAACCATTAAACCAGGGTTT
>JAHIVS010000594.1 GCA_018816605.1 Pseudomonadota bacterium | reverse complement strand
TTGTATCCGGTATGGTTGCAAACCGGACATCCGCTTCCTTTCAACAGGGAGAACCTGCTCATATCCTCTGGGTTGTAGCCGAGCATCTTCAAGTCAGCAGAAGAGGGCTTATAGGGTTTCTGGCAATGGGGACAGACCCGTCGCAGCAGCCGCTGAGCCAGGACACACACTACGGTGGAGGCGATTAAAAATGGCTCCACCTCCATATTCATTAACCGGATTAACCCGCTGATGCTGTCTTCGGTATGAAAGGAGGTAAGTACCTTGTGGCCGGTGAGTGCTGCATGAACCGCCACATTGGCCGAATAATTGTCCCTGATTTCCCCGATAACAATCACATCCGGGTCCTGGCGAACGATATGGCGAAGAGTTTCTTCAAAGGTCCGGGCGATACCCGGATCAATGGAACATTGGGCGATTCCCTCCACCACATATTCAACCGGGTCTTCGGCGGTCACAATGCTGATTTGAGGACTTGAGATCTCCGATACACAGGAATACAGGGTGGTGGTCTTGCCGGAACCTGTGGGGCCGGTGATAATCATGACCCCGCTAGGAACATTCAGAACATCTTTCCTGAACCGGTCGAGCATTTTGGGCGGCATTCCCATTTGTTCAAACTTTAAGATTTGATCAATCCGGTTTAAAATTCGCAGGACAATTTTTTCACCGAACACGGTAACAAAAATCGAGACTCTCAGGTCCAGGTTATTTCCTTTGTGCTCAAAGGTCATCCTGCCGTCCTGGTGACGCCTTTTTTCTGCGATATTGGCTTTGCAAAGAATTTTTATCCGGGAGGCAACCATGGCGGCGGCATTGGCAGGGAACATCTTGTAGGGAACCAAAATTCCATCTATCCGTAATCTCACCTGGAGCCTTTCTTCAAAGGGTTCAATATGGATATCGGAGGCTCCCTGGTCAACGGCATTGCCGATGATGGTTTCCACAATACCGATGGCGGTGTTTTCATCCACTACGGTTTTGGTACGAATATTACCCGATCCCAGCTTCTCCAGCTTTTTTTCGATCATACTCGGGGAGGCAATCCCCGTGATATAATTTGTACCAAACAGTTTGCGTGCCCCGAGAATATCGCTTTTGCTGAAAGGGTCTGCAAAGGCGATAAGCGTTTTTCCTTTAATCTGTTTTACGGGGAGAAAATTATTGGACATACACCATTTGATGGGAATATTTTCAATAACTTTGCTGTCAACATCCTCAATGGACAGGTCAATGAACGGAAACCCAAGCTGGACCGAGAGGGCATCAATAAAAGCGCTCTCGGTCATGAATTGGTTTTCAACAATGATTTGGCCCAGCCGTTTGTTTTTCTGGCTTTTTTGAATACTTAGGGCAGCCATAAGCTTTTCCCGGGTCATATATCCAAGTTCCACCAGAAGATCACCGATCCGCAGAGAAAGACGATTGGTACGCAACACATCCTTTATCAGCTTTTCATCTATGTATTTTAGATCTTTTAAGGTTTCGATCAGGGTTTTATCCGGGGAAAGTTTAGACTTTACCCGCATGGCATATATGGCTTTTTGTTTTGTCAGCAGACCCTTTTTTAACAAGAGAGAGACAATTTCGCCGGGATTATTTGCCCCTTCCTGGATTTCCATTGGTTTGATTTTATCTGGTTTCATATTTTCAGGGATTGATCCAATCTTTGGGATTGGCGGGCAACAATGCGTTGAAGATCTTTGGGGGGGACCTGCCTTTTTATTCCCGGGCAGGCACTTGCCATGGCCGTCCAGTTCTCAGGGTTTTTGATGAGGGTTTTAAGATAGGGCCATGCCTTGCACATATAGGGTTTAACCGGGTGAATCGTGCATTGCTTTTTTTTGTCAAAAAAAATACAGGACCCATTTTCACCTATGGTGAGTAAGGGTCTGGACCCGGAATAATCGCAATAGGTTGCAACAAATGTGGTGGGGTCGGCCTGGATAAAGCAAGAGATGTTGGCAATGTCCTGGTCTGTCACATAGGTACCGCCAAATCCATTGCAGCAATCCCCGCAGAGTTGACATTCGAATATATCCTGGGCGGTCTTGTATTTAGAATCCATATCGTTTTTCCATAGCTTTTTGTAGTGTTAAGGGATCAACATATTGCAGATCCCCTCCCATGGGCACCCCGGATGCAATTCGCGTGATGGTAAGCCCCCTTGATTTGAGTCGATCCTGGATATAAGCCGCGGTTGCTTCACCTTCCACATCGGTTTTTGTTGCAAGGATGATTTCTGTTACCTTGTTCGGGTCGGCCCGAACAAATAATTCTTTCAACCGGATATCATCGGGCCCGATACCGTCAATGGGAGAAAGCGCTCCCCCCAGAATATGGTAGGTCCCGGAAAAGACATGGGCCTTTTCAATGGCGGCCATATCCTTTGGGTTTTCAACCACACAAATAAGCCCCGGGTCCCGGGTCGGGTCTGTGCAGATGCGGCACTTTGCCTGGTCGCTGAGGGCAAAACAGGAAGAACAAAGCCTGACGCTGCTCTTGAGCTCAATTATATCTGCGGCAAGTGCGGCGGCCTCATGATCCGGTGCATGGAGGATATGAAGTGCCAGCCGTTCAGCTGTTTTTCTCCCAATTCCCGGGAGGGTGGAAAGGGAATGGATCAGCTTTAAAATGGCCTCTGGATAATGGTTCACCTAATTTTATAACCCAGGGATATTCAGTCCGCCGGTGAGCTTGCCCATTTCAGCGGAAACCATTTCCTGGGATTTTTTCAGGGCATCATTGACCGCTGCCATGACAAGGTCCTGGAGCATTTCAATGTCTTCCGGATCCACCACTTCTTTTTCAAGG
>JAHIVS010000593.1 GCA_018816605.1 Pseudomonadota bacterium | reverse complement strand
TTGTTATATTATGGTTCATAGTTTATCTGATCAGAATCATAACCCGTTCCCAGTTTGGCCACCAGGTGGAAAAAAAGCTGAAAATAAATATTTTTCAAAAAAATTCATGAATCAACAGACAACCATAATTCCCATCTCCTCAATTATCCTTGACAAAGATATTTATCCGAGAAAGGGTATTGATCACCGCTGTGTGGGCATATTCGCCGAAAACATCAGGCACGGATTCAAATGTGATCACTTTTTTTAAAAGAAAAGGACAAAAGAATCAATTTGAGTCCTCAAATCTTCCCCATAGCGCATGGCAATGAATAAACCCCATACATACTTTGCCTTTATCAGCTATTCCAGAAAGGACAGCAAGGCGGCCAAATGGCTCCAGAGAAGGCTGGAATGGTTCCGGTTCCCTGTCAAAATGGTGGCAGAAGAGTTTCGCCCAGGGCATCCGAAATATATCCGCCCCGTTTACAGAGATAAAACCAACCTGGAAGTCGATCATGCCCACTATTGGGAGAATATCAAAAAGGCCATATCACAATCTCGATTTCTGATCGTGTTATGTTCTCCTGATTCTGCATCCTCCCAACCGGTTGATAAGGAAATCCGGTATTTTTTTGCCGACCCGAAACGTAAAGACGCTTTGGCCGACATAGTGCCAGTGATCCTCAAGGGGAATGTCGGGAACCAGGATGATTCTGAGTGCCTCTGCCCAGCCCTGTTGGAACAGGGCAGCAAGATCATGGACCGGAATCTGCCCACCATGGTCCCGGACGGGGATGATTCTGAAAAAGACGGCTGGGAGAATGGCTTCATCGGCGTGGCCTCCTATCTTCTCCAACTCAAGCGTGAATCCCTAAGCGACCATTGCCAGCGGGAAGAGCGCAAACGTGCCCGGCGCGCAAAGCTGTTTTCTGCTGTGTTTGCCTTGCTGGCAATCTTGGCGATTGCCGGGGGTATTATTGCCTGGCGGCAGTCAAACAGATTAGAAACGGAGAAACAAAATACTGAAAAATTACTTAAGGAATCTGAACATAATTTCAGCCTTGCTCTGCTCTCAATGGGTGAAACCCAAAGCCAGTCGAAAAATTTTAATGCTGCCCATTTTCTGGCAATTGAAGCTGTCCAGGGGTTAAAGCCTGATGCATATGGAGAGCTGAACACGGCCCGGAGCCTGCTGGCCAACTGCCCCTCGTATCCAATTGCGTTTCAAAGCCCTATCAATCAGCATCATAAAAACTACGTTGATTCTGTAGAGTTTACCGCTGATGGTAAAATAATGGCTTCAGGGTCGGGAAGCGGGACCGTAATTCTCTGGGAGACGGCCACAGGGAAGCGCCTTGATTTTATTTCCACGGATTCTTTACCCGTGGAGGGGCTCTCCTTCTCACCGGATGGAAAATCCCTGGCAGTTGCTCTGAAAGGGACGAAGGTTTTTTTATGGGATCTGGAAACCCGGCAAAAAACCCTGACGTGGCAAGTGGATGCGCCATGGGTGAATTGTGTCCGCTTTTCTCCAGATGGAAAAAGCCTGGCCATCTCCTATAACGACCATATCCATATCTGGGATTCAACAACAGGAGAACTCCGTTCCAGGTTGGAAGGACAAAAAAAAGGCAGCAAGCTTCTCTTATGGTCCCCGAAAGAGAAATGGATGGTGGCGGAAGGGCATAAGGATGATGTCACCGGCATATCATTTTCTCCTGACGGGAAGACCCTGGCGTCTTCCTCCAATGACGGAAGCATCATCTTTTGGGACCTGAATACCGATACCATCCAACAAAGAGTGATCACAGAAGAGGGAGTGGGGATCAACAGTGTTGCATTTTCTCCGGACGGAACAGAGATAGCCTTTGGCATTGAGAATGGAGACGTTTTTTTATGGAATGTTATCGAAGAGAAAACGACGGTTACATTTCAGGAACATTCTGATCTTGTCACAGATCTTACCTTTTCTCCGAATGGAAAAAAACTGGCGTCCGGATCAAGGGATGAATCCGTCATCCTTTGGGATCTTGAGAGCCATGAGCCGTTGCACATTCTCAAGGGGCATTCTGCGATGGTGAATACAGTGAGGTTTTCACCCGATGGGAAAATGCTGGTCTCAGGGGGGAGCGAAGGCATGATCATGGCCTGGAATTCAGAAACAGGGGTGCCTTACAGCCATTTTACAGGCCATACCAACAGCATAAATACCATTGCTTTTTCACCGGGCGGCAGGATGCTGGCTTCCGGCTCTGCGGACAAATCCATTTTTTTGTGGGACTTGAGTACAGGAGAAGTTCGAATGACATTGAAAGGACACACAGAAAGTGTCCGTGGACTTAAATTTTCACCTGAAGGTGACCTTCTCGCCTCTACGTCCCCGGATTCGACGATACGGATCTGGGACATGAAGACTGGGGACCTGTCCATGACCTTGGATGGCATGGAATCATTTTCAAATAATATTTCGTTTTCTGCGAATGGTAAAATACTGGCATCAGGCTCTGATGATGGAACCATAGAACTTTGGGATTTGACCCGTAAAACATATCTGTCAACGATTGATCTGCAGGTCGGCAATGGGACGGTTTACAGCCTGGCTTTTTCACCAGCAAATGATATCTTGGCGGCTTCTGTCGGAAACGGTAATATTGTGCTTATAGACGTCAAATCGTGGGACGTTATATCC
>JAHIVS010000592.1 GCA_018816605.1 Pseudomonadota bacterium | reverse complement strand
AGGAATACCCGAAAAAAGAATACCCCCGAACCACCTTGGCAAAAGGGACGCTGAGCATGGCAGTTGTAAGGGGATAGGTCACCTGGTCCTCCACCACCTGGGGGGCCTGGCCCGGATACTCCGTGTAGATGATGACCTGTACGTCGGACAGGTCGGGAATGGCATCCAGAGGGGTGTTGATCATGGCCAGGATACCGGCGATAATCACAAAAAAAGTTGCCAGAACGACCATGAATTTATTGTGTACAGACCACTCGATTATTTTTTCTATCATTGCAGGCTCCCTTGTTTATTTCATATCGTCGAAGAAGTCGTCCTTGGGCGCCATATCATCAAAAAATTCGTCCTTGGCATCGCTTTTTTCGGGGGGTCCGGCCTGGACAGGACCGGCTTTGGATGCGATCATTTTCTGGATCGCTTCTTTAAGTTTGGATTCCGAATCCAGTAAAAACTGGCCGGAGACCACAACGGTTTCCCCCGGGGTCAGGCCGGTCAGCACCTGGACTTTTCCTTCTTCCAGGTAAATGCCGGTGGTGATGTTTCTGGGCGTGAATTGTCCGTTTCCCTTTGCAAGAAAAACCAATTTTTTTTCTCCGGAATGGATGACGGCCTGGGAAGGGATGAACATGCCTGTTTTATCCGAACCGGTATAAATTTTAATTCGGGCAAACATATCCGGCTTGAGTTCTCCCTCCTGATTGTCAAAGGATGCCCGGATGATCACGTCCCGGGTTTTGGTCTGAAGATAGGGAAAAATATAGGAAATAGTTCCTTTATACGTCTTGTCCGGGTTATAGGACAGGATCATCTCAACCGCCTGTCCTTCATGGACCAGATGTTGCTCATATTCAAAGATATGGGCCTCCACCCAGATGGTGGACAGATCGGAGATGGTAAACAGACTGGCGCCTGCGGTTACATAGGCCCCTTCAATGATGTTTTTCCGGGTGACCACGCCCCTATAAGGGGATCTGACCACCAGGGCTTTTTGGACCTGACCCGTCTTTTCAATCAGAAAGATTTCAGTGTCTGCAATATCATAATATTCAAGCCGCTTCCTGGCAGAGGCCAAAAGCTCTTTGTTAAGGGGGCTTTGGCTTTTTTGATGATTTTTATAGGCAGACAGGTATTCCTCCTGGGAGGCCAGAAGGGAGGGAGAATAGATTTCATATAGGGGGTCTCCTTTTTTTACCACAAATCCGGTATAATCTGCGTATAGTTTTTCAATCCACCCGGAAGCTTTCTGGCTGATGATCCCTGTTCTGGTTTCATCATAGGTGAGATGGCCATAGGTTTTAATGGTATGATTTAAGATCCCTTTTTCCACAGGTTCTATTTTCAATCCCATGTTCTGCTCCACCACCGGATTGATTTTAATATCAACGCCTCCCACCAGTTCATCTTCGTAGACCGGAACAAGGTCCATCCCCATCTTGCTTTTACCGGGGAGTTCATAGATTTCAGTCGGATCCATGGGGGCTTTCCAATAGACGATTTTCCGTTCTTTGCTGTTCGTATCTTCTGCCATCTCATCTTGGTACACCGGAACCAGATCCATCCCCATTTTGCTTTTACCCGGCTGTTCATAGATTTCCGTGGGATCCATGGGCGCCTTCCAATAGATGATTTTCCGTTCTTTGGCATTGCTTTTGCCGGCCGGCCCACTGGTTTGGGATCTGTTGTCAAGGCCCATGGCGGTAAGAAGATAAAAAACAATCACGCCCGTTACCAGGGCTGTGAACAGGATGGTCAACCCGATTATGCGTTTGTTCATGAATATTGTCCTTGTGTTTTTTTTGTATGTGTCATGGCTTTTTACCCACAATATTTTCCAGCTCCGCCCAAAAAGCGCCCAGCCCGGTCTGCTTGCCTGCGATGGTCAATTTCACTTTCAGCCAATAGGTATAGGAATCAATGGCCTCGGAAAAGGGAATGGCGCCGGCCTCGTATTCTTTGGTGGACACGTCCAGGGCAGATTTGGAAAGGGGCAGGATTTTATCCTTGTACAAAAGATACTCCCGCTGGGTTTTGTCCGCGTCAAACCAGGCATTGCGCACCATCCTGTCCGTGGCATTTTCCTGGCTCACAAGTGTCTGCCGCAAGGCAGACAGGTTCTGCCGTGTCTGGTTTAACCAGGGTTCATCCGTCCCGTACCAGGGCCTGATCGGGCTGTTGTTTTTCATGGCGGCCATGGGTGTGGCGGCAAAGGCCTCTTTGGGCGCATCGGTTCCTGTGGTGGTTGCCATTTCAGTGTCAAAGATTGAAAGACCCAGGGTAAAAGGCGCCTCTGCCATGGACTCGGCCATTTCCACCATGGCTTCAAGTTTCTGGATCTGATATGCAATGACCTTGAGTTCCTGGCGATACTTTCTGGCAACAGGATACAGTTTTTCGGGCAAGGGGATCTGTGTGGGCAGTCGGACAACAACCACCCGTCCCACCCGGGCATCTGCCGGCAGGCTTAAAAGTTCAAGGAGCCGGATCTCAATGTTTTTCTTCCGGGAAACAAGGGTGACCAGGTCTTCTTTTAATTCTTCCATCTTGATGGTAATTTTGATCACATCCTGAAAACTTGTTTTTCCGCTTTTGTAGAGAATGGTGGCCACATCTTTCAGGCGGTTGAGGGCTGCCAGGGTTTCCTGGGTCACCCGGGTTGAGATTCCGATATAAACAAGGTCCCAATAGGTGCGTTCAATATCCGTGACCACCTGTTTTTCGACAATTTTCATCTTTTCCATCTCCAGGGCCACCTGGTTTTGAACAATGCGCCCCTTCAGGGCGGTCAGGCCCGGAGACGGGTAGGTCATTTTGATGGAATCCTTTGAATTTAAAGGGCCGGCCTTATTGTCGATGGCCTTGGTGAAGGCCGAATACTGTCTTAGGGTATCGTCCAGGCCCATGACCTGGTCGAACAACTGGAGTTCCGCCAATACTTTTTTGCGGGCCGCCAGGACGGCCGGATGCCGAAGGGCTGCCAGAATTCTGATCTCGTCAAGAACAACGGCTTGGTGTATCTGCTTTTTTACAGCATCCGTGTCAGAGGCAATGCCGGCCATGCGGAGGACTATTTTTTTGTCCACCCCGGTCCCGGCAAAACGGGTGCTGGTATCTGAAAGGGTTTCTTCGGAGGTCGCTTTAAGGGCCGAAAGGTGGGAAAAATCCGGGTTAACGATATCAACACTCCCATGGTCCTGTTCTTTGCCCGGGATATCAGCGGCTGACAGGGTCGTAAAACCAGGAGGCGGGGAATATGCCTTGAACGCCTCTCTCATGCTATCATAATCTGCAGACAAGGGAGAGGTGCCCAGAAGAATCAACAGGCTGATGAGGACTCTTTTCATGATTTGTTTTCTCCTTTGGGGGCCTCTATTTTTGTGTCCAGAAGAATCCCGGCCACTTGTTCAAGCTGGGCCAGGGTTTTGCCGTAATCTGCCGTTGCCCGTTCAAGGGCCAATTGAAAATTATAGGCCGTTGCCTGGATTTCCAAAAAATCGGAAAACGTTCCCTGGCCTTCCCGAAACCAGGTCTCTGCCGTTTGAACCGAGGCCTGCGCCTGGGGAAGCAATTGGTCTTTATACAACGCCATCAGGCGTCTGGAATTTTGGAGCTTGAACCAGAGGCGACTGATCACAGCCTTTGTTCGGTTGGCAGTAAGGGTTTTGTCTGCCCTGGCCTTTGCCCGGACGGAAAGGGCCCTGGTTGTCTGGCTTTTGTTTTTGCCAAACCACAGGGGAAGGTTCAGCCCCACCTGGACCCCAACCGCATCCTCCCCTGCATCCTTGGGAGGCGTGGCCACATCCGGCTGGCCGATGCCGGCATAAAACAGACCCAGTTTAAAGGAGGGCAGGTTTTCATATTGGGTCAGCCGAATGGCGTCCTCTGCCTTTTGAACCATTTCACCGGCAATCAGGATGTCCTCCTGAAAGATCATGGCGAGGTCATAGATTTCATTCAAAGAATAGACCGGGTGTCTTGGAAAAACTGGGGTTGTCTGCCCCAGTTGTGCATCCGGGGGCCGGTTCAACAGCGTGTTCAGTTTTGTTTTTTCCGTCTGCTCCAGCTCTTCCAGCAACAGGATGTCGTATTGAATCTGGGCCGTCTGGGCCCGGGCCTTGGAGATATCGTAGAAAAGGGCCTTGTCCTGGGCATAGGCATTCTGGCTGATGCCGAGCAATTGCTGATTCATCTGGAGGTTGGCCTTTGCAATCTGAAGGGCCTTTTGAACATAGGCAAGTTCATAAAAGGAGGTGGAGATTGTTTGGACAATTTCTTTCAGTGTTTTGTCCACAGTCCGCTTTGCGATCCTCACATCCGCCTCTAGGACGCGTCCTTTTTGTGCCAGGGTGCCGGGAAAGGGAATGGCCTGGGATAAGGTCAGATTCCAGTCCTGGGGGCCCAGCCGCGTCTCAATGGGATTTGGAAAAAAGGTGGTCACAAGGGTGGGGTCTGGATAGCTTTTTCCGATTCTGTAGTTTTCAATAAAGATCTGCCAGGACGCTTTGGAGGCGGTGATGGCCGGGTTGGACAGATATGCATAGCCAAGCAGATCCGATAAGGCAATCTTTCTTGACAGCCTGGCCTCTATCCCGGGAAGACCTTCCCGGTCGGCGGCAAATGCTATGTCCTGTGAAAATGACACTATCCCGAAACATAAAAGAGAGATTAGAACAACCAAGCGTTTCATTGCAATTTCCTTTAATAAAATATGTGAAAATGCTTGTACCGTGTGGCTATGCGAACCCTGTTACAGGGAGCCGTGCGGAAACCGAAGACACCTTGTACCCAGAGTTCAAGAAAAATTTATTTAAAAAAAAGGGTGCGCCATCGCGTATTGATCAAGAGGGTCTGAAAAAATATACGTGTTTTACCCCGCCTTAGCAATAAAAACATTCATTGCAAAGAGGGTGCCAGAAAAACGGAATAATCAAAAAGAAGACAGAGCAATAAGGGCAATTGTATAAAAATAAGGTGTTCGCATTTTGTCTCTCAAACAAAAAATTAAACCTCTGGGGTATGATTCGCCCTGGGGTCGTGTGTAATTTTTATACAGTTTCTTTGTCTATTGGAGAATAATATACGTTTTTTTAAAAAAACGGAAGCCCCTTGGGCTTTGAAATTTTCAGAGGCTTTCTGCACGCACACCCGTAAAAGTTTAGATTATATTCTCAATTACACGAAGCCTGACAGGTTCGTCCACGCCTTTTAATTTTGCTGAAAATGTTTTTTGGATATGGAGGTGACCTTCCAGGTATTGGAAAACCGATTCTGAGATAATAATCTCCTGCTTTCCGGCTTCTGCCTGGATCCGGCTTGTAAGATTCACGGCAGAACCCACAACCCCGTATTTTGCCCGGGTATCGGACCCGATATTCCCCACAATTACCTGGCCGGCATTGATGCCAATGCCCATGCCCAGTTCCGGCAGTTGTTTTGCCTGCATCTTTTTGTTGAATGATTTCATCTCGGACTGCATCCGGGAGGCGCATTGAACGGAACAAAAGACGGTATCGGCCGTCGCCCCTGAGAGCGGTTCAAAAAATACAAGGATGGCATCCCCGAAAAAATCCACGATGATTCCATTGTGGTCCTGGATAATTTGGATCATATGGGAAAAATACTGGTTGAGAACCCGGATGATGATCTCAGGGCTCAGGGTTTCCGAAAGGGCCGTGAACCCCCTGATATCGGACATCAGCAGGACCACTTCCCGTCTTTTCCCTCCCAGGGCACCGGCATCCGGATGTTTTAGAAGCATCTTTGCAAAGTCCGGGTCCACATACCGGCCGAAGGAATCCCGGATAAAATCCCTTTCCTTTAGTCCTGCCACCATATGGTTGTAGTTTTCCACCAATTGCCCGATTTCATCCTGGCTGTCCACCCGGACGGGAAAGCCATACTCTCCCTGGGCAACGGTTTGGGCGTTTTTTGACAAGGTCTTTATCTGGACAACGATTTTGCCCACATGGTGTCGGATGAGCACAAGGATAATGAAAATCAAAAGGGCACTGCCAAGGACAAAGAGATTCCGATAACGGGTGATGGGCTTTAATATGAGGTCTCCTTTTGCAAAGAGAATAATGGTCCAGGGAACCTGTTCCAGCTTATAAAATCCTGCCACCATATCCGGCGGGTATCCTTTTGACTGAATCGTGCCAAAGGGGTCGGTTTTCATTTTTTCTAAAATCGCCTGTTCCAGGGGGTCATTTTCCCCGCCCAGATAGTGTCTTCCCTTCATGGTCATGTTGGTGTGGGCCATATATTTGCCGTCGGGAGCCACGATGCAGGCCATGTCGCTCTGCCACCATCCCAGCTGAATGATATCCTTGAGCAGATAATCAAAACTTATTTTGACCTCAATCTGGCCTGTGGCATCGTCTTTTCCATCAACCAGGGTCAGAAGGAGGGTAACCGTTTCATGTCCTGCATCGGCATTGTATTCAGGGTTGGTGATTCTGGATATCCGGGTGTGCCGGTACTGCATCATGCCATGGTGAAGCGGCATTGAATTTTCAGCAGCTGAAACCGGAAGCTCTCTTGCCCATGTGTCCTTGAGATCAGCCGCCACAACGCCTTCCAAACTTTTTATATAGTCCACAATCAATTCAGGGGGCAGTGACCTGTTTTTTGTATTGGAAATTTGAAAAAACAGGTTCATCAGATCAATGGGTTTTAAAAGACGCATCTCAATCGTGTGGGCAGCCCTCTGGAGCTTTAATACAGCCGAGTCGTTCCACTGGTTGAGGATGACCGTGCGGGTGTAGAGAAAGCTGGTCAAGCCCCCGGAAAAGATGATCAAAAATACCGGAAGCAATAAAAGGACAATAAGCCTGCCCTGAAGGGTTTTGAGTTTAAATCCCAGGAATGCCATGGAGACGCCTTTGTTTTTGAATTTTGGGATTAGTGTATCACGGCAAAAACAAAAGGGAAATCCATTACTGGATCAAAGAAAGGGCCCCTTTTTAAACCGGGCTTTGATCTGCCATTAGAGGCGAAGTTCTTCTGCCCATCCGGCAAATCGTTCGGCATGGCCCGGGTTTATTTTTGCGAGTTCTTCCACAATTACCGGCACGGTCATTCTCTTGTCCCGGTGACCGGGGTTTTTGGAAAAAAACTTGTCTGCACAGCAGATGATCCGCTCTTCAAGGGAGAGGGGGACCATATCCCTTTTGGGCAGGGGCAGGTTTCCCCGGACAATATTGTCAAGGGTGATTCCGGCGCCGGTATGCCGCTCTGCCACAAGACCAAAGGCCGGATCAAGCCCCTGGTCATCCAGTAACTTCCGGCCCAGGTATCCGTGGCAGAGATACGGCAGTTCGCCTGTACACCCGATGGAATCGGCCCGGGTCATGAAGATGCCGATGTCATGGAGCATGGCGGCTTTTTCAATAAAGCCGAGGTCTGGTGCCAAATGGGAAAGATTCCGGGCGATCTCAATGCTTTTTCGGGTTACCTGTCGGCTGTGGTCCACCAGAATTCGATACAAAGAAGAGTCCGGGGCATAGTATTTTTTAATGATGCGCAAAGGATCCATGGCCGTATCAGGACAAGAGTACCCCTTCGATAAAGGGATCCAGGTCCCCGTCCAGAACCCGGTCCACATCCCCTATTTCAAGGTCGATCCTGTGGTCCTTGACCATGCGGTAGGGGTGGAGCACATAGGAGCGGATCTGGCTTCCCCAGGAGATCTCGTCTTTCCCGTCGTGGAGGTTCTGCATTTTCTGGTTCTGCTTGTCCTTTTCCAGCTGGTACAGGCGGGATTTTAAGACCTTAAAGGCGATTTCCTTGTTTCGGTGCTGGGAGGATTCCTGCTGGCACTGGGCCACAACCCCTGTGGGCAGATGGGTGATGCGGACCGCAGAGCTTGTCTTGTTCACATGCTGGCCCCCGGCACCGCTGGCACGGTAGACATCGATCCGCAATTCGCTTTCCTCAATGTCTATTTTGATTTCATCCTTGATTTCAGGATAGACAAAAACAGAGGCAAAGGAGGTGTGGCGTTTTCCGTTGGCATTAAAGGGTGAAATGCGGACCAGCCGGTGGACCCCGGATTCCACCTTCATAAATCCATAGCAGTTTTCGCCGGAAACACGGAGGGTGGCACCCTTGAGGCCGGCTTCGTCACCTGGCTGATAATCAATAATCTGCTGTTTAAATCCCTTTTTATCAATCCACCGGGTGTACATGCGGAACAATATTTCAGCCCAGTCCTGGGAATCGGTACCCCCTGCCCCGGCATTGATGGTGACCAGGGCATCCCTGGCGTCGTCTTCTCCATTCAGGGTAATGTCCACGGAAAATTTTTTTATCTTTCGTTCCAGTGCGGTCAGAAGATCTGCCACTTCCTGCTCGCTCTCCTTGTCGGATTCTTCCAGGGCCATTTCCAGCAAAAGATCCGCTTCTTCAATATCGGCGGAAATGCCCTGGCAGGTTTCGAGGAGCCCGGACAGGGTTGTCCGCTCTTTTAGCAGATCCGTGGCCTTGTCTGCATCGTCCCAGAAATCCTGTCTGGCAATGAAATGTTCCAGCTCCCGGAGGCGTTTTTCCTTTGCGGAGAGGTCAAAGATACTCCTTGAGTTTGTCTGCCCGGGCATAAATGGATGTAATGGTTTGTTTTAAGTCCGCACTCATTTTTGGGTTCTCCTAAAAGGGTTTTTTATCCCTTTTACCATAAACCAGAGGCAGATTGCAACTAGTGCGGTGATCCCCAGAAGGTCGCCGTGCCGGGAGTAAAAAAAGATGTCCTTGAGAGCCGGCACGGCCTGGGTGATGGCGGCATCAACAAAGAGATTCGTCTTTTCCAGGATGCGGCCCGCAGGATCGATCACCCCGGATATCCCTGTGTTGGCGGCCCGGACAACGCTCCTGCGGTTTTCAACGGCCCGGAGCACGGCAATGGAAAAATGTTGCCTGGCGGCCGAGGTGTGCCCGAACCAGGCATCATTGGTGATGGTGGTCAGGATGTCGGCTCCGTTTTTCACAAATTGACTGGCAATGTTGGGAAAAAGAATTTCAAAACAAATGAGGACCCCTGTTTTGTGCTCTTTGAAGGCCAGGGGGACAAAGGACCTTTCTCCGGCGCTGAAATCGCCCGCCTGCTCTGTGATCTTCCCCAGAAACTTTAAATATGCCTGGAGGGGAACATATTCTCCAAAGGGGACCAAATGGGTCTTGTCATAGGTGCCGGTCACAAGGGCAAGGGGGGTGAGCAGATAGACCCTGTTATAAAACGTCGGATTTTCCTTGCCCTGTTCAAAGGCGGGACTGCCGATGAGAAAATGAGTTTTGGCCAACCTAACATATCCGTCCACTAGATTGGAATGGACGGTATTGTAGCCATAATAGAAAGGGAGGGCTGTTTCCGGCCAGATGATCAGTTCCGGATGTTTCCCGGCGGCTTTGAGGGACAGCCTGCCGTATTTTTCAATGGTGGCCTCTTTAAACGCCGTGTCCCATTTGAGATCCTGGCGGATATTGCCCTGGATAACCGAAACTTTGGGTTTGGCGGCATTCAGGATCAGGACGTCGATTGCCCGGACCCTGAAGTTTCCATAGGCCAGGGCAGCGGCCATCAGTACCAGGGTATAAACCACAAGAATCCGGATTTCCCGCCTGGAACCTGCCCCTGGCCCCGGACCCAGGTACAGGTAAATCTGGGCCAGGCAACCATTGCAGAGTACAATTAAAAAAGAAAGACCCAAAACCCCTGTCAGGTCGGCTATCTGGACCAGTGTCAGGTTGGAATCCTGGCTGTACCCCAGAACGCCCCAGGGAAATCCGGTCAGGGCATAGGTCCTGATATATTCAAGCCCCACCCAGAGAAAGGCGCCTGCCAGGGGCGTAAGGACCGGGGATGGGTCCAGCCTTTTCATTAAAAAGGCAAAGACCCCGACATAGAGGGCAAGATAGAGACACAGCAGGGTCAGGGTTGAAATGCCCAGCAGCGGATGGAGCCCTCCGTAAATGGTAATGGTAGGGACAAGCCAGTAGATAAGGGTCAGGTAATGGATAAAGCCTGCCACGAATCCGGCATAAAACGCCCTTTGGGGCGTCATGGCCCGGATTAGAACCAACAGGGGAACCAGGGCCACAAAGGCAAGATAATAGGCACCGGTATCGGGGAAGGCTGCGGTCAGCATCAGTCCGCTGACCACTGCCGGAATATGGTCCAAAACAAATGAAAGGTTTTTTTTGTGGTACATTCTTTTTGGCCTTAGTATTATGAAAAAAGTCTGGTATACTTACCAGATAAGTCTTGCCCCAGTCAATTTATGAAAATGAGGATCAGGTGTTTTTATGGCACAAGGGTATGATAAAGAAAGTCCTGAAAAAGATATCCATGGGTCTTTTCTGCCGTTTGAGCAAATGAAGGCTTTAGTGGCATCATCTCCGGCCGGTCTCGGAATTGTCAGGCAAGGGAGAATCGACTGGGCCAATGAATGCCTCCATACCATGCTGGGATATGAAGCCGGAACGCTTTATGATAAAGAAGCCCGTATTCTGTATCCTACCCCAAAAGAATATGAACGCGTGGGAAAAAGTCTTGTCAGCGGCATGGGAAAATATGGTGTGGGTGTGGTAGAAACAAGGATCTCCAGAAAAGACGGCACGGCCTTTGATTGCCGGATTCGTTCCTCCTACCTGTCCCCCACGGACAAAAAAAAAGGCGCAGTGATTGTTGTGACCGATATCACGGAATTAAAATCCCTTCAAATTCAGCTCCAGCAGGCCCAGAAAATGGAGGCCATCGGGGTTCTGGCCGGTGGGATTTCCCATGATTTCAATAATATTTTAATGGGGATCCAAGGCCACTTGTCCCTGATGCGAATTGACCTGACAGCCGTGGAGAAAATTGCTTCCCACACCCGGCAGATCGGCAGGCTGGTGGATACGGCCGCAGAGCTGACAGGCCGGCTGCTGGGGTTCGCCAGGGGGGGGAAATATCAGATTGCCGTGGTGGATGTTAACCAGGTGGTGGCAATGGCCCTGAACATATTCAAACCGTCCAGAAAGGATATCATTGTCCATGAATCCTATGAAAGCAACCTTCACATGGTGGACGGAGATCATTCCCAGCTGGAGCAAATCTGTCTCAATCTGCTGATCAATGCCTCCCAGGCAATGGTGGATGCAGGGGAGATGTTTATCGCTACCCAAAATCTGCTTATTCCGGAAGAGCACAGGTATCACTTTGAGGTGATTCCGGGCCCGTATGTGGAAATCGCCATCCGGGATACCGGGATCGGTATGGAGCGGGAAATCCAGAAAAAAATATTTGATCCTTTTTTCTCCACCAAGGAAGTCGGAGACAAAAAAGGCAGGGGGCTTGGCCTGGCAACGGTTTTCGGGATTGTAAAAAATCACGGCGGCTTCATAACGGTTGAGAGCAAAAAAGGAGAGGGGTCTGTTTTTAAGGTTTGTCTGCCGGCTTCCAACAAGGTGCGTATTAAGGCCCTCAAGAAAGAAACCCCGGCCTTTGATCAAATGCAGAGAGGATCTGAAACCGTATTGATGGTGGATGATGAACAAGAAATATTAAATGTGGGGAAAAATTTTCTCGAGAAACTGGGATATAAACCCCTGATTGCCAGGAACGGACTGGAAGCGGTTGAAATGTTCCAATTGCACAAAGAGGAGATTTCCCTGGTGGTCCTGGATTTGATCATGCCCAAAATGGATGGCCGGCAGGCCTTTGGCAGGATTAAGCAAATTAAGGAACAGACCCGGTTTCTGATCACCACCGGGTATACGATGGATGAACGGGTGGAGGAATTTATAGAAAAAGGGTGCCATGGGTTTATCCAGAAACCGTTTTCCCTGCATGAATTCTCCAGGGTGGTCCGGACCATTCTTGATAAGAAGGTCTGCTGATCCTGATCCGCAAAAAAAAGAGGAAAGGCACCTGTATTTTCCAGAAAATTTCTTGCAGAGAAAGGGACAGAAAATCCGGTAAATAATTCATTTTGCAGGGGGATTTTTCTGATTGCGCTTTACAATTCTGCACCCAAATGGTATTTATCACAGATCGTCAGATGATCGATACAACCGCGTCATCAGGAGTGTTTTATGGAACAGATAGAAATCCGGTTTGGAAATAAAATTGAAACCCATGCATCAGAGGACAAGTCTTTTGACCAGATGTTTCAATCGGTCAACCCCATGTTCTGTTTTTCAAAACAGATCTGGAAACCCCAGATGGATATATTTGAAACAAGACAGATGATTATTATCCAGGCAGAGATTGCAGGGGTCAACCGGGAAGATATCATTATTGAAGTCAATAACAAGGCTGTTAAAATTTCCGGAATCAGAAAGAGCAACCACCCGGATCCCACCGCCACCTTTCGGTTGGCTGAAATTCAGTTCGGCCAGTTTGAGAGAGTCCTTTATCTGCCCAGCGTCATTGATGTTGAAAAAGTGTCTGCTTCGTTTTCAAACGGGTTTTTGGAGTTGACTCTAGGGAAACTTTTTCGTAAGAACATAAAACGAAAAAGTAATGTTTCTCTAGATTTTATTTAAGTCACTCTTCCAAAAGGAATCAGAATGGATGACCTGAGACATCCCTCAGCCACAATCACAACCGATAGCATCCCCAAAAAAATTCCCATCCTGCCCATTGTTGACACCAATTTGTTTCCCAAGATGGTGTTGCCCCTGGTGCTGATTCAAAAGGAGGCCATTGAGCTGATTGATGAAGCCATGGCCGGCAACAGGTTGCTGGGATTGTTATTGTCAAAGCGGTCCGACCTGGGTTCAAAGCACAGGACAGATGATCTTCACCGCATTGGCACCGTGGCCATGATTTTAAAGATGTCCAAGATGGAAGATGAAAAGGCCCAGTTGCTGATCCAGGGACTGGACCGGTTCAAGGTGGTCCAGTTCCTCCAGGGCAAGCAGTATATGCAGGCGGAAATAGCGGTTCTGGAAAACAAAAATGCAGCCCGGAACAAGGAAAACCGGGCGCTCATGGCCAATATTGTGGAACAATATGAAAAAATTGTTGCCCTTTCTCCGGGACTGCCATCGGAGATGGGACACATGATCAAGTCCCTCCAGGAACCCAATGTGCTGGCAGACATGGTGGCCTCCACCATCAACGCGCCGGTAAAGGAAAAACAGAAGGTCATTGAGCTGCTGGATGTCAATCTGAGGTTGAAAAAAGTGACCCGCCTGGTCAATGACCAGCTGGAAATTCTTGAAATGGGATCCAGAATCCAGAGTCAGGTCAAGGAAGGCATGGACAAGCGCCAGCGGGACTATTACCTTCGCCAGCAGCTGAAGGCCATCAAGGAGGAATTGGGGGAAGGCGAGGATGACCGGGTTGAAATCCGGGAGTACAAGGTGCTGATTGAAGAAAAAAAGTTGCCGGGAGAATCCCGGAAGGAGGCGGAGCGGGAATTGCAGCGCCTGTCCAGGATGCATCCCTCCTCTTCTGAATATGTGGTGGCTTCCACCTATCTGGACTGGCTCACCTCCCTGCCATGGCATGAAAAATCCCGCGACCGGCTGGATATCAAAGCGGCGCGCAGGATCTTGAACCAGGATCATTACGGCCTGAAGAATCCCAAAAAACGCATCCTTGAGTATCTGGCAGTCCGGAAATTAAAAAAAGATTCCAAAGGGCCCATTCTGTGTTTTTCAGGCCCCCCGGGCACGGGAAAAACCTCCCTGGGGCGGTCCATTGCCAAGGCTTTGGGCCGGGAATTTGTCCGCATCTCCCTGGGCGGTGTCCGGGACGAAGCTGAGATAAGGGGCCATCGAAGAACCTATGTGGGGGCGCTTCCAGGGCGGATTATCCAGCGATTGCGCCAGGCGGGCAAAAACAATCCCGTGTTCATGCTGGACGAGATTGATAAGGTCAGCTCCTCCTACCATGGAGACCCTTCTTCCGCTCTTCTGGAAGTTCTGGATCCGGAGCAAAATTATTCTTTTACCGACCATTACCTGGACGTTCCCTTTGATCTTTCCGATGTCATGTTCCTGACCACGGCCAATGTCCTGCACACCATTCCGGCCCCCCTGCGGGACCGGATGGAAGTGCTGGAGCTCAACGGCTATACCGAAGATGAAAAGCTTAAGATCGCCACCCGGTATCTGATCCCCAGGCAACGGGATGCCAACGGGCTTTTAACCAACCAGATACGGTTCACCCGGGGTGCGGTAAAAAAAATTATATCCGGCTATACCCGGGAGTCGGGGTTGCGGAACCTGGAGCGGCAGATCGGAGCCGTCTGCCGGGGGGTTGCCAGCAGGATTGCAGAAGAAGAGGCCAGCGTTCTTGTGATTCACAAGGAGGATATCAAAGAATATCTGGGGCCGGTTCAGAACATGCCGGATCTGGGGTTGGGAATTAAAAGCCCCGGTGTGGTGGTGGGGCTTGCCTGGACCCCCTTTGGCGGGGAAATCCTTTTTGTTGAGGCGGTTGCCATGCGCGGAAGCAAGGGGTTGACCCTGACGGGCCAGCTGGGGGATGTGATGAAGGAATCTGCCAGCACAGCCTTAAGTTTTATCCGGGCCAATAGTGAAAAACTCAAGGTGGATGAGACCTTTTTTGAAAACCATGATATCCATATCCATGTGCCCGAGGGGTCCATTCCCAAGGATGGCCCCTCTGCCGGCGTGACCATGCTCACGGCGCTGGCGTCTTTGATTTCCGGCAAACGGGTGAAACCCAGGCTTGCCATGACCGGTGAAATCACCCTGAGGGGAGAGGTGCTGCCCGTGGGGGGGATAAAGGAAAAAGTGATCGCCGCCCACAGGGCCGGGATAAAAACCCTTATTCTACCCTTGTGGAATGAAAAAGACATGGAAGATGTGCCAGATCACATAAAGGACACGATGGCCTTTGTGTTTACCGATAACATGGAAGATGTATTAAACAGAGCATTTGAAATATGATTCAAAAAAACGCCCCCCTGACCCGTATCGGATATGGAGTTCTCCTGCTTGTCTTTTTGCTGGCCGTTGGCTGCGCCAAACGGGTGGAATCCCCCTACGACGCCGGCAAAAGGCCCCCGCCTCCATCTTCCGGTCAGAAAGCACCAACGGGCAAGATCCCTGCCACCCAGAGACCCTATACCATTGCCGGCAAGCGGTATATCCCCATTGCCAGTGCCCAGGGGTATGAGGAAACAGGGATTGCCTCCTGGTATGGGAAAAAATTCCACGGCAGAAAAACCTCCAATGGTGAAACCTATAATATGTATGCCATGACCGCGGCCCATAAAACCCTTCCCATGGGGACCTGGGTGAAGGTCTACAGCCAGGATACCCGCCAGGAGGTTGTGCTGCGGGTCAATGACAGGGGGCCCTTTATTACCGGAAGGATTATTGACCTGTCCTATACCGGGGCCCAGAAAATCGGTATGGTGGGTCCGGGAACCGCCAGGGTAAAGGTTACGGCCCTTGGAGAGGCGACTTCATTTTCAAAGGAGACCCAGGAGCCTGTGGCATTTAAACCCATTGATTATTGGCAGGGCAATTTTACGGTCCAGGTGGGGGCTTTTAAGGTAAAAGCCAATGCGGAAAGTTATCGGAAAAAATTGTCCGCAACCTATCTGAACGCCCATATCGTTCCCTATGAAGACGACAGAGGCCAGTTTTACCGGGTCAGGATCGGCAAGTTCACCAATCTGAACGATGCCGATCAGTTCAGCGAACGCCTCATGACCGAAGGGTTTGCCCAGGCCTTTGCCGTTGGAGAGTAACGGATGGGATATATTGTCTTTCTAGACCGGGATGGGGTGATTAACCAGGATTCTGCTGCGTATATCAAGGACCCCTCCGAGTTTGTTTTTATTCCCAAAAGCTGCGAGGCCGTGGCCCTTCTCTCCGGCAATGGATTTGATGTCATCCTGATCACCAACCAGTCTGCCGTCGGCCGGGGGTTGGTAACCCCAAAGACCCTGGATGCCATATTTGATAAATTGAAAACCGGGGTGGCCGAGGCCGGCGGACGGATCACGGATATCTATTTCTGCCCCCATACCCCGGACGCGGGATGCGATTGCCGCAAGCCCCTTCCCGGGATGATTGCCCAGGCCCTGGCAGCCCATAACACAGATTCACGCCAATCGCTTATGGTGGGGGATTCTGCCAAGGACATCGAGTGCGGCCTTGCCGCCGGATGCGCCAAAAATCTCCTGGTGGCCACGGGCAATGGGAAAGAGGCACTGAAAGCCCTTGCCCCCAAGGGCATTGTTCCTGATTTTTACGGAAAAGACCTGTATGACGCGGCCCTGTGGATCATCCAACATGTGAAACCTGAATGATTACCATCAAAGGGGTTTTAACCCGTCTCACCTTTCAGAATCCGGAGAATCATTATACGGTCTGCAAAATTGTGGTACCCGGGATCCATGAGCCCATTACCGTGGTGGGGCATCTGGCCGGGGTGGTCCAGGGCGAAGGAGTGAGTCTTACCGGCAGGTGGATTTCCCATCCCAAATACGGCGACCAGTTCGAAGCCGCATCCTATCAGGTGACCTTGCCGGCGACGATTTCCGGTATCAGGAAATATCTGGGATCCGGCATGATTACCGGCATCAGCAAGGGGTTGGCCAACCGGATTGTGGACACGTTTAAGGAAGAGACCCTGGAGATCATTGAAAACGAACCTGCTCGACTGGAAACCATCCACGGCATCGGCAGGGCCAAGCGGGACCTCATTGAAACCGCCTGGAACAAACACCACTCGGTCCGGCGGGTCATGCAGTTTCTCCAGGAAAATCAGGTGGGGGTGACCCATGCCGGTGAGATTTTAAAAACCTATGGATCCAATGCCCTGAATATCCTTAGGACCGATCCCTATCTCATTGCAAAGGATATTCCAGGGATAGGCTTCCAGGCCGCAGATGCCATTGCAAGGGGGAGCGGCATTGAAAAAGAGGATGAAAAAAGGCTTGCAGCCTGTGTGATCTGCCAGCTGCTGTTGGACGAACAGGAGGGCCATGTCTATGCCTGGAAACAGGAGCTGTTTGCTGCCTGTTCCCGCATGTCCGGTGTGGGTCCGGATTTGTTTGAAGCGCCTCTTGCCGAACTGGCAAGGCTTGGGGATGTGGTGGTGGAGATACCCAATGGGAAGTTTGGTCCGGATGAAGACGGGGCCCAGGGCCAGGAAGCGATCAAAGAAAATGTTGATACAAAGATTTATCTGGCAAGGCTTTTCAGGGCGGAAGCCCATATCGCTTCCCGGATCAAGGCCCTTTTAACCCTCAAGACGCCTGATTATAAGATCAGTGAGAACCAGATCGTGGAAGAGGTGATGACCAGCCTTGCCATCCAGTTGTCCCAAGAGCAGCTGGATGTGGTTACCCAGGTATTGCAGCAGAAAATCGCGGTCATCACCGGAGGGCCGGGCACCGGGAAAACCACCCTGGTCCGGGCCCTGTGCGCGGTATTCAGGCGGCTGCACCTGACCGTGGTCTTAAGCGCTCCCACGGGCCGGGCTGCCCGGCGCCTGTCCGAGGTGACCGGGAAAAAAGCCTTTACCCTGCACAAGCTTCTGGGGTTTGACCACGAGAGCAAAAGTTTTGACAGAAATATTAGCAATCCCCTGGACCTGGATGTGTTTGTGGTGGATGAGGCCTCCATGGTGGACACCCTTCTCATGTATCACCTGGTGGCCGCCATGCCGGTCATGGCCTGCCTTATCCTGGTGGGAGATACCTTTCAGCTGCCCTCGGTGGGACCGGGCAATGTGCTGTCCGACATTATTGATTCAAACCAGGTGCGAATTTTTTCCTTGACCAAAATTTTTCGCCAGGCCAAGGAAAGCCCCATTGTCATGCATGCCCACTCTATCCGCAACGGCCGGATGCCGGATTTTAAAGCAGCCACCCAGGACAAGCTGTCTGAATTTTATTTCATTGAAACCCAGTCCCCCCAGCGGGTGGTGGAAACCATCCTGGAATTGTGTTCAAAAAGGATTCCGGCAGCCTTTCCCCACATTGACGAGATCCAGGTGCTCACCCCCATGCACCGGGGCGAGGCCGGGACCATCAATCTGAACCAGCGGCTCCAGGCCGTGCTCAATGATGCCAAGGACGGCATTGAGAGCCGGGGATTCACCTTTAAGCTCGGGGACAAGGTCATGCATTTGAAAAACAACTATGAAAAAGAGGTGTTTAACGGGGATATCGGGGTGGTCCACGAGGTGATCCGGTCCGAAGGAAAGATTTTGGTGGATTATGACGGCCGCATCGTTACCTATGAGCTTCTGGAGCTGGACGAGCTGACCCTGGCCTATACCATATCGGTCCATAAATCCCAGGGCTCTGAATACAGCGCGGTTATCATTGCATTAACCTGCGCCCATTTTCCGTTGCTCCAGCGCAACCTGCTCTATACTGCCATGACCCGGGGCAAACGTCTGGTCATCATTGTGGGGGCGAGCCGTGCCCTTGAAATCGCCTTTCAGAACAACAAAACCGCCCTGCGCCTGTCCGGCCTGCGGGAAAAACTTATGGCCCCCTGAATCACCCGGGGTCTCAGGCCGTCTGATTCGTCCACCGGCCCGGTGAAGCCCATTTCAAAGGGATAGGCAGTCGCGAACTTCTCTTTTATTTTGATTTTTTGACAAATTTGGTCAAAATGACGATCTGCTGGCCGTTGACCCGGCCCTCGATCTGCTCATGGTTACCCGTTACCAGGGAAATCCCCCGGACAGCCGTTCCCCGTTTTGCTGTAAATGTGGTTCCCTTTACATCCAAATCCTTGATCACGGTGACGGTATCACCGGAGGCAAGTTCTACACCATTGCAGTCAAGATACCTGGGAGCCTGGTCCTCTTCTCCTTCATTGGTTGCCCGGGCCCAGGTCAGGGTGTCTTCATCCAGATAGAGCATGTCCAGCAGATCCTGGGGCCAGCCTTCCTTCTTAAGGCGGTTGAGCATCCGCCAGGCCATCACCTGGACGGCAGGCACCTGACTCCACATGCTGTCGTTCAGGCAGCGCCAGTGATGGGCCTCCATTGTTTCCGGGGTCTCAATTTGTTCACGGCAGGTTTCACAGACAAGCAGGCTGCCATCCGCGCCCGGGACAGTTGCGGGCGGAACTTCATACACCCCCAACCCAATAGTTTTGCTGCACAATTCACATTTTGATTCGCTCCGCCCGTATACTGCTGCTGTAATATCCATAAGTTTTCCTTAAAACCGGCGTTGTCACCGATATTTTTGTATTGATCCAGTGAACGGCTTTTTTTGTCTGAAAATAAAAAGCCCTCCAAAATTTCCAAGGCCAGACGATAATCACTTTTCAGCGATAGTTCAATAGCCCTTGCATGGCTGCCCGGAAAATGGAATTATTCGGTTAATGGTTTATCACCCAAAATCCGTTGTCAAATCAAATTCTATCTGGTAGTGGTTGGGTGTTATACGACAAGCGGAGCTATACAGAAAAAAACTGTAGCAGTCATTGTTCACAGCGGCTCCCCGCTGTGAACCGCGGTGATGAATGCGTCGAGCATCTATGGATGGTAATCTTTTGTGTTTTGAATCATCATTGGAGGAACATGAAATCAAAGAGTCGTTAAAAGATGTTTTTTCATATTACATTGAGAATCTAAGATTTTCGAGCTTAATTAAATGCTATCAATGCCCTTCCACAGCCTACCGGGATTACGGCGCTTTTTTTTGAAGGGTTTAACCTTAATAATTTTATAGTCGTTTCAACCATTTTTACTATTCTCATCCGGCAGGTGAAGGGGGATGGTCACTATTTAAAAAATGATCAATTTAAGCAATAAAGCTGCAATACGTTTTAACAGGAAATGGAAGGAACTTGAGGAACGCTCAGGTGATTTCTGGAAAGTTGATATCATTATGATTGGCCGCATTCCGATGTTACTAATTGTTCATGAATATACACTGTTTACCATAATTCGCCGAAAATCAGAATTTCAAAATCTGCCTGTCATTGCAAATGATATCCTAAAATCATGTCCTTGGTATTGCGGTTCTAAATCGCTTTCGCTTGGAAAAAACGGAAATCGGCAATTAAACGGCAGCATTAATGAGATAAAACGAATCACCTCACAATTATACTCTTCAGAACAGATAAACGCTATGGAAATGTCAATAAACCAATGCATTTTTTCTTATCTATCAACCGAAAAAAGAGACTATTTAAATCCGTTTGAAGCTGTTGAAAGCTATGTTGAAGGAAAAACACCTTGGCTATAGTCCTTCCGATAAACTGGATCAATTAATGAAACGATCTTACTACGCCAACTCCCTACAAGAATTCCTTGATGATTCTGAAAATAGTATTCTTGGCGAGCTTGTAAAAAACCACGAGTTTGCACTTGAGGATTTGCAAAGAAACGCGTGGATTAATCAAATTCAAATATTAAAGGAGCAGTTTTCTCAAGATTCGAAAGACATATTCATCATCTTTGAATATGCAATTCCGAGAATGGGCAAGCGAGTCGATACTATTCTGCTTTTTCAAGGGATTGTTTTCGTAATTGAGTTTAAAGTTGGAGAAAAAAAATATTCAAACTTTGCGAAAGACCAGGTTCTTGATTACGCTCTGGATCTAAAAAATTTCCATGAACAAAGTCATCATCGACATATAATACCAATCCTAGTTGCAACCGAAGCAAAAATCATTAAGAATTCGCTCCTCTTATATGATGATTTAGTTTATTCGCCTCTTTATACCAATAAAACCAATCTTAAAACTGTTATTTATGAAGTTGCCAGGAAAATTCAACATAGCACAATGATTTTTGAGGCCTGGCTTGAATCTATTTATAAGCCAACACCAACAATTATTGAGGCGGCTCAAGCTCTTTACAGAGGACATGATGTTAAAGAAATTTCCCGATCAGATTCCGGGGCTATAAATTTGAGCAGAACTTCTGCCGCTATCGATAAAATAATTAATCATTCCAAAAAATATAATCAGAAATCTATTTGTTTTATCACGGGTGTACCAGGCGCTGGCAAAACATTAGCCGGTCTTAATATAGCCAATGAACGACACAATGCTGATGCAGGTGAACATGCAGTTTTTCTGTCCGGTAATGGCCCATTAGTTCTGGTCTTGCAAGAAGCTTTAGCAAGGAACGAAGTAAAAGATATTAAAAATACAACTTCGCGGATTACAAAAAATAAGGCTCTGGCAAAAACAAAATCTTTTATACAAAATATCCACCATTTCCGTGATGACTCGATACAGACAGATCAACCGCCAATTGAAAGGGTTGCCATTTTTGATGAGGCTCAAAGGGCTTGGACTTTGAAGCAAACAAGTTCTTTTATGAGCCGGAAAAAAGGAATTCAGGATTTCACCATGTCAGAACCAGACTTTCTTATAAGTGTGATGGACCGGCATGAAGGTTACGCTGTTATTATTTGCTTAATAGGTGGCGGCCAAGAAATCAATACGGGTGAAGCCGGTCTCCCCGAATGGTTTTCAGCATTAGGCATGAAATACTATTTTTGGAATGTTTACGTTTCTGGTATGTTGTCTGATCCAGAATATATCGGTGAAAACAACATATATTCGAAAATCGATCCCGAAAAACTACACATTCAATCAGATCTGCATTTATCTGTTTCTTTGAGATCCTTCAGATCAGAAAAAGTATCTGAATTCGTGAAAAATGTAATTGAGAACAATCAGAATGAAGCAAAATTTTTATATAAGGAAATTAGGCCACATTATCCCATATACCTGACACGTAATTTAAATACAGCAAGAAATTGGATAAAAGAAAAAGCAAGGGGTAGCGAGAGGGTCGGAATCGTTGCCTCATCCGGAGCCTATCGATTAAGACCTCATGGCATTCATGTTAAAGCAAGTATCGACCCTAAAAACTGGTTTCTAAATAACAAAGAGGATGTACGCTCTTCATATGCGCTTGAAGAAGCTGCAACAGAATTTGATATCCAGGGGTTAGAGCTCGACTGGACATGTGTTGCCTGGGATGCTGATTTTAGGTTTAATAATTCAGATTGGGAACATAAAAAATTTAAAGGTTCAGTTTGGCAAAATGTGAATGATAAAACACGACAACAATATTTAAAGAATGCATATAGAGTACTACTGACCAGGGCAAGGCAAGGAATGATACTTTTTGTGCCGGAAGGAGATAGCAAGGATATAACAAGAAACCCGAAATTTTATGATTCAACATACGAATATTTTAAAGGACTAGGTTTGCAATGCATATAACATCTGAGGTGGCCGCTAAATGAATTTGGGAGCTGAGTTTCTTCTTACGATAGTTGTTAAATATTGGTATTTTATCCCGATTTGTATTTTTCTTCTTGTCCTTAAAACTTCTTTTTTTAAGGGTTTTATTGGAGAAGTGATAATAAATATTTTATCAACTCTCTGCCTTGATAAAAAAAAATATCATTTAATAAAAAATGTGACATTTCCAACCGAAGATGGTTCTACGCAAATTGACCAAATCATTGTTTCTGAATACGGTATCTTTGTTGTCGAAACCAAAAACATGAAAGGATGGATTTTTGGTGAAGAGCACCAGAAAGTATGGACTCAGTCTATATTCAAACATAAATCCAAATTTCAAAATCCATTGCATCAAAATTATAAGCATGTCAAGACCCTTGAACGAGTATTAAATATCGAGTCAGATAAATTTTTTTCTGTCATCGTTTTTGTAGGGGATGTGACATTTAAAACAAAAATGCCGGCGAACGTAAATTATCCAAGAGGCTATCTTAATTTTATTAAATCAAAAAATGAAATACTCTTATCCCAAGAAGAAGTAAAAAAAGCTATTCAATCAATCGAACTAGGACGATTTGAAAGGTCCTATAAAACAAACAGAGAGCACGTAAAACACGTCAAAAAGATTGTTCATGAAAAACAAAATAAAAAAAGTTGTTCTAAATGTGGTAGTGAGATGGTTCTGAGAACTGCAAAAAATGGGGCGAATGCGGGAGAAAAATTTTGGGGATGTTCTCGGTTTCCAAAATGTAGGGTGACAATAAAAGTATGAAACTAACAAAGACTAAATTCCAACGAATAAGGATAGATCGTGTGAGGAACGAACCACGATCTTATCCGGTTGTTGAACGAGCCCGGAATCACTATATATAAGAAAATATATTTCAGGAGATAGGGAGGGGACGATGCACCTCAAAAAACGCATGCATTTT
>JAHIVS010000591.1 GCA_018816605.1 Pseudomonadota bacterium | reverse complement strand
TTATTCATTTATAGTGACCTCTTTTTGCAAGGGAGGCCACAGGGTCAGGCAGGTGACGCGGCTTTCCCGGGCAGCCCCCCTGAATTCCGTTGAAGCTGCGGTTGTTCGCGCCAGACACTGCAATTCCGTGCATGTTGTCGGGCAAAAACTTATTCAAGATATGGATGGCAATTTCATCTCTCAACTGATCATTCCGGTGGCATTGATCATGGAAAATGCCTATGCAGCCTGACCGTTTTTTTAAAAAGGAGAAAAACATGGAATTTTTTAAGGTTCCCTGCCCGGGAAAGGGCAATGTAAATCTGGATGGTGTCTTTCAGGGTCCAAATTTTCAAAACGGAGCGCTTCATGTGTTCCAGTGCAACCGGGGTGATCATGATATTGAAATGACCTGTCTTGTCGGGAAAAACTGCAAAGAGTCGATGCAGAACAAGGTTGTTAAAGATACCGATCCCATTCTGCCCATGGAGGTGCCTTTCTCATGTCTATCAGAATAAAATCCATCTCAATCGTTTTTTGGTTTCTCGTTGCTGCCGGATGCGCCCACTATCCGGTAAACCCGGAACTGGATACCGTCAATCTTGATGACGGCTACCGGTACCATGTGGTTCGCCGGGAACATGATCCTGAAAAACCATTTGTTATCCTCGCCTTTTCAGGCGGCGGCACCCGGGCAGCGGCTTTTTCCTTCGGCCTTTTGCAGGAACTGGACCGGATCTTTTACACAGTTGACGGACAGGCAAGGGCTTTGCTCGATGATGTGGAAATCATCTCATCGGTATCGGGCGGAAGCTTTACAGCAGCCTATTACGCCCTTTTCCGAGACCGGTTTTTTAAAGAGTTCCCGGAAAAAATGCTTTACCAAAACATTGAAAAAGACCTGATTTTAAGCCTTTTCAATCCGTATAACTGGGGCCGTCTGGCAGCTCCGGATTTCAGCCGGATTGATCTTGCCGCCGAGTATTATCACAAAAAAATCTTTCAAGAGCAGACCTTTGGCGACCTGCTCAAGCGTCCCCGGGGCAGTGTCCCGTTTATGCTGCTCAATGCAACGGACATCTCCATTGCCCACCGGTTTGAATTTACCCAGGACCAGTTCGATCTGCTCTGCTCGGATTTAAACCGGGTATCCATTGCCAGGGGGGTGGCGGCATCATCGGATTTCCCGGTGGCCTTTACCCCGTTGACACTTAAAAATTACGGCATGACAAACTGCGGAACGCTTCCCGGATGGATTAAAAACGGTCTGTCCGACAAACAGGACAACGGCCGCCGGAAAATCGACGCCAAGGCGGCCGCATCCTACCGTGAAAAACAAAGGCCCTATTGCCATCTGCTGGACGGCGGCCTGTCCGACAATCTGGGTCTGCGCGGGCCGTACAACGCCATTACCACGACCGACGCTGCCTGGAGTCTGGTGACACAGGAAAATCTGGGCCGCATAAAACAATTGATGGTGATTGCGGCCAATGCGAAAACCAGCAAGCAGCACAAATGGGATGAAACTGCCAAACCGCCGGGAATAACGGATGTTCTGGGTGTCGTCACCGGCGGTCCAATGGACGACGTTTCCCTGGACAGTGTGGAAATGATGCGGGAGCATTTTGAGAACATGACACAGCTTGCACAGACTGTCCGGTCCTGCAACTCACTTCTGGAAACCTGCCCGGGCCAAAGCACAGTCCCCGTCCCCATATCCAGCAGCTTCAGTTTCACGGAACTTGCCTTTGACTATGTCAAGGAGCCGTGCATCAGAAGATATCTTCAGGAACTGCCGACCAGTTTCAACCTGGACCGGACGGCCATAAGGGCCCTGTCCATTGCTGCCGCCCAGCTGCTCAACCAATCGGAAGCGTTCCTCAACGGGATGAAAAAACTGGATCCGGGGTGGACCCCTCGAACCGTGGTCTTTCCGCAGGATCTGAAAAATAAAATCTGCACCCCCCAATAAGGGAGATTCAAATTGCCCCACCCTATCCAACCACCAAACCTCACCCGCCTTATAGGCCTGTTCGTTGCCTGTCCGATACTGTCGGGATACGCCTTGATGCGCCATCCCGACAGCTGTGACCAGGACTCATTGTGCCGGCCGGATGACCAAGAAACCGAACCTGCGGTTGCGCTGACGCTTCGGGAAAGCAGAAAAGCGACCATCTTTGCCTGCCGGCCCTGGAACACCGGTGGCGTAACAATTAAAAAGGCGAATATATAAAGAAAATAGCCGACAGCCACACATATACTGATGTGGAAAGCCTTCCTGAATCCCGATGATTCTTCATGTTCCAGAATTTCAAATTTCTCGTTGTTAAGGCTTTGTTTTTAATTCCCATATGCATTCTCCTTGAAATGGCCGGACCCTCCTTGTGGAAGGCAAAGGTGGCACCCGGTGGTATGGGAAACTGAGTCGATAGAATTGATCTGCCCGGCAATACTACCGGTAGTGAGTACCAGCAGGAACTTGACGGTGCCTGGGATGAATATCCGATATTCACTGACAAAGGATATTTTAAGAAATAAAACCAAAACAGGAACCGAAGCATAGGCCATTTTCGGAAATTTTGTATCTTCTCCCGATAACGTTAATTTGGTGAAAGCAATAAATTTGTACACCTATATTTAAGTAAGAATGGTTTTTTTTCTTTTGGTTGACAAAAATTGTTCTCATATTCTAAAGTCAATGATTTCCGACATCAAAATTTATAATTCCGGTCATCAATTCGAGATAGAAAAAAATGAAAAAAACAATCTGCCCTGTTCTCAGTCTATTCATGGTTTTTGTTCTGGGGAGCATCGGCCTGTGCGGGCCCTTAAATTCTCCCATAAAAACGCTTTCCCTGGAACAAATCAGAAAAAGCGCCCAGGCAGAATCCGGTGAAATGGTCCAATTTTTATCCAGGACCATCCAGTATCCGTCGGTGGAAAATTCTGGGGAGGGGGTAACCCCTGAAACAGCGGCGCTGCTGTCCTTTGTTTTAACCTATGCCCAAAATATGGGTTTTAACGTTAGAAAGGCCGCCAATGGCATGGCGGGTGTCCTGGAATACGGAGAAGGAAAAGAATCCGTGGGCGTGCTGGTTCATCTGGATGTGGTTCCGGTCTCAGACCATGAACGTCCCCAATGGACCCATCCGCCCTTTTCAGGCCGGATCACGGACCGGGAGGTATGGGGGCGGGGTGCCCAGGATAACAAGGGAGCCCTTGCTTCGGGAAAAACCGATCAATTTTACGGGTTATCGGGCCCTTTGGAAATGGACATCGGTCTGCAGGATTATAACTCATTTGTGGCGGAAAACACCCTTGAAGGCATTTCAAAGGGAGACCTGGTCCTTTTTTCAAAAGGGATTTCCGCACACGGCAGCACGCCCTGGACGGGGAAAAACGCCGTTGTCGCTGTGGCCCTGGTCGGCTCCCGCATGTCACAGCTTTCCGAAAATGCCTATAAAAGAGCCTTTAAATTTGTCACAGCCAAAATCGGCATGAGCACCGACGGCAGCGGCCTGGGAATCCCCTTTACCCTTTCTTCCCAACTTCCCCCGGTCCTCCCGGGCATGACCCCCATCCAATACCTCGGCACTTCGGCCAATCTGGGCCTGGTGACAGAAGAGGGGGATCAACTGGTATTGTCCATGAATTTTCGGACAGGATTCGTAAATACCAATGAACAGCTTCTGGAAGCTTCCCGGATGTCGGCCGCAGTGTTTGGCGGAACGGCGGAGTATGTAAAAGGCGACGGTTCCCACTATGAGCCCTTTTATTATACAAAAGACCAGCCGCTTTTGAATCTTGTGATCAACGCTTACAAGCAGGTGTATCCGGCCTATCCTGAATACACGCCCTACGTGTTTCTTACGCCGGGAAGCACATACCTCAAGCTGGTTTCCAATTTTGTCAATCTGGGGCCCGTGGATCTGTTCCCGGATCCGAGCGCCAATTATTTCCATGCAAAAAATGAGCATACCACCATCAAAGGCCAGGTGGGCAATATGATTCTCTATGCCCATACCCTGCAAAAAATGGTTCAAATGGAGACGGCACCGGTAAGGTGACCCATACCCGCTAACCACGATCTCAGATCCGGATCACCGGGTCTAGGGCTGGAAACCGGGTGTCATACCAGGCAAAAGGGATAGGATGGCTTTCCTGACAAGAGATCCGGGCTTTGGGTATGATTTCCCGAAACCTTTATTTTTGTTTCAGCACAGACAATTGGGAAATGCGGTGTTCCGGGTTGTCCGCGGCCTGGGACAACAGGTCCAGATAAGCACTGGCCACCCACTCAATGGTGGGGACGAAAAAAAGATCGGTGTTGAATTCAATGGCGCCCTGGATCCTGTCTGCTTCCTGGCGGAGCACAAGGTTCATATCCTGTTTGGCATATTTATAGGGGATATTTTCCAGGGTGACATCCAGGTTGTCTATTTTCAATTGCTTGGCCAGCAGGGTCTGGAACACAATAAAAACCTGGAAAAACGGCTGTGCCTCCAGATTTCTTTGGGTCGCAATTTCCTGAATCACCCTTTCAAAGGGCAGTTCCTGATGCATCAAGGCCTGTTCAAGGGTTTGCTTTGCCTGGTCTAAAAATACGCTGAAAACCGGGTCTGATCCGACATCGCTTCTCAGGGCGATCCGGTTGGCAAATGAACCGAAAATACCTTGCGTATCCGGGTGGTTCCGGTTGGCAACCATGGCGGCCATGAGAATATCGGTTTGATTGCTTATTTTGGACAGCAGGATCACAAAACCGGCATAGAGGACGGTAAAGAGACTGACATGTTTACCGGCAGACAATCCGATGAGCTTTTTCACGAGTGCCCTGTCCATGGAAAACCCAAAGACATCCCCGCTGAATGTTGATTTTTCAGGCCGGGGCCTGTCCAGGGGCAAATCCAGCATAGGGGGCAGATGGGCCATCTTTTTTTTCCAATAGTCTATCTGACCCTGAAAGTCCCCGTTTTTCAAACAAGTGTCAAGCCAAACCGCATAATCCATAAACTGGCGCCTGACCTTTGCCAGAGGAGAGGGGGCATTTCGCCTGAAGGCTTCATAAAGGGCGCACAGCTCCTTAAAAAAAATATGGATGGACCATCCATCTGACACGATATGGTGAATATTCAGGAAAAGCACCTGTTTTTTCCCGCTTAAAAACGCCGCGTCCACAAGCGGTCCGTTCTCAAAATCAAACCCCTGCCCTGCCTTTTTGATCAGGATGGCTTCCATCTCTTTTTCGTCCGCAACCTGGAGGACGGGCAAAGAAATCCCATGCCGGGGCAACACTTTTTGAAACAATCTGTCTTTTCTGGAAAAAATGACGCTTCGCAGGGCACTATGCCGGTCAATAATTTCGTTTATACAGCGTTCAAGCAGTTCCGGATCAGGATTTCCATGGAAATGCAGGGCCCCGGTCACGTTAAACATACCGGGAGCTGCATTAAATTTCTCAAAGGTCAACAGCCGCTGTTGATTTTGGGTCAGGCCGTGAACACTTGTCTGGCCGGATTTTGCTATGGGGGGAAAGTCAGACGACGCTTTTTGTTTGGCCTCCCGGATTTTGATGGCAAATTCAACGATGGTGGGGGCTGAAAAGAAGTCTTTTATGGAGATCTCTGTGCCAAAGGTTTCCCTGACCTGTTTGATCACCTGTATGACCAGAAGGGAATGGCCACCGGATTCAAAAAAATTATCCTGGATCTGGAGCGCATCCCGACCCAGCACTGATTTCCATATGGCCAGAAGGGTTTGTTCCGTAATGTCCGGTGTTTCCAGCACACGGGAGGCGTTCTTTTGGGCCTGGGACAGCAATTTTTCAGACCCAAGAAAAGAGAGGGCATTTTCTGGGCAAGTGTTTGCCTGTTTGCCCGTAAACACAAGGTCGGCGATCAAGATATCCGGCGTTTCCGCTACCTGGGCGACCAGGCCTTTAAAGTCCTGGATCATATGGTCAATGGTTTCCGGGTTGAACAGATCTGAATTATACGCAACGGAACCGGAAAGCCTGCCCTGGCTTTCCACCATGAACAGCATGAGGTCATTGTGGGATACCGACCGTTTAACCGGTACCTCTTCAATCATTACATCGGCCATTGTCAAGGCGTCAATGCCCTTATCCATCATTGAAAAACCGACCTGGACCAGGGGATGGTAACCGGGATTCCTTTGAACATCCAGTTGTTCAATCAGTCGTTCAAAGGGAATATCCTGGCAGGCCAGGGCGGTAAGCACCCCTTGTCGTGTTTTCCGGACCAGGCTTAGGAAGGTG
>JAHIVS010000590.1 GCA_018816605.1 Pseudomonadota bacterium | reverse complement strand
TCGGCATGGTGCACCAGCACTTTACCCTTGCCGGAAACATGGGGGTTCTGGAGAATATCATGCTGGGCACCGAGTTGCTGACATGCCTTAAAAGCAACCCCGGGAAAGCTGAAAAAAAATTAAACGCTCTCATGGAACGCTTTGGACTGACCGTTAATCCCAAGGCCCTTGTAAAGGACCTTTCCGTGGGAGAGCAGCAGCGGGTTGAGATCTTGAAGGTGCTTTACAGGGATGCCAGAATCCTGATTTTAGACGAACCGACCGCTGTGCTGACCCCCCAGGAATCCGACAGTCTTTTTGAGACACTCTCACACCTGGTCAAAGAAGGCTTGAGTGTTATCTTTATTACCCACAAAATGCGGGAAGTACTGGCGGCAAGCCACCGGTGCATCGTATTGCGCCGGGGCCGGGTTGTGTTTGCGTCGGAAACCTGCAAGACAGATGCAAAAACCCTTGCAAGGGCCATGGTGGGAAGTGACCTGCCAAAAATCGTCAGGCAGAGACAGATCCCGGGCAAAGAGGTGCTCTCCCTGAGGGATGTCTCCCTGGCTGACCGGAATGGAAAAAAAGTGTTAACAGGTGTCAACCTGTGTCTCAGATCAAACCAGATCCTCGGTATAGCCGGAGTTTCAGGTAACGGCCAGTCCCAACTGGCCGATATGATTTCAGGACTTATTCCCGCCTATGAAGGCCAGATCCGTCTTGATTCAAAGGTGGTCCGCCATATAAGCCCCCGGCGCATGATCACGGAAGGGGTGGGAAGAATTCCCGATGACAGAACCGGAACCGGCCTCATCAGCGACATGAGTGTTATGGAAAATGTTGCCAGTAAGGACTATGGGCAAGCCCCCTTCTCAAAAAGAGGATTGCTGCAGTTTAAGGCCATTGCAGCCCGGGCAAAAAGGCTGGTAAAAAAGTATGACGTGCGCTGTCCCGGCATTGACACGAAGGTTCGCCAGCTGTCCGGCGGCAATATGCAAAAGCTGATACTGGCAAGGGAATTATCCGGGTCCCCCAGAATCATCCTTGCCAACCAGCCCACCTGGGGGCTGGATGTGGGGGCCGCATCCCATGTTCACCGCCAACTTTTAAAGGCGGCCGAAGACGGTGCCGGTGTCCTGCTCATCTCCGAGGATCTGGATGAACTTTTCCAGGTGGCCGACAAAATTTGTGTCATGTACCACGGCAGGCTTTCGGATTCCCAGGATGCGGACTATGTGGATCGGGCACACCTGGGCTTGATCATGTCCGGTGAGATGACCTTCCGTGATGGAGAAAAAAATGAGACTTGAACTGCGTGAAAACACCTCTATCCCGAGGCTGACTGCCGCCCTTTTTATTGCCGTGGGTGCGGCCATGGCGGTTTGCTCTGTTCTAATCATCTGGGCCGGGGCCTCGCCCATTGAGGGGTGGCGCCTCATGATAAAAGGAGCCTTGGGTTCAAAATTTGCCCTGAGCGAAACCCTGACCCGGGCCACCCCCCTGATCTTTACCGGTCTTGCGGCAGCCGTGGCCTTCAGGGCAAAGCTGTGGAATATCGGCGGGGAAGGACAATTTTACATCGGCGCCTGTGTGGCCATCCTTTTGGGAACCAGGGGAGCAAATCTCCCCCCCCTGGTAATGATTCCCTATCTGTTTGGGGCAGGCGCCGCAGCAGGCGGTCTTTTTCTGCTGGTCCCCACCCTGCTCAAAACCTATCTCAATGTGGATGAGGTGGTCACCACCCTGTTGCTTAATTTTGTGGTGCTGCTGTTTGTAAACTGGCTGGTTTTCGGCCCCTGGAAGGACCCCATGTCCATGGGCTGGCCCCAGTCGGCACCGGTAGTGGACGCTGCCATGCTGCCGATTCTCCTGGAAAAGACCCGGCTACATCTCGGCTTTGCCGTGGCCGTGCTGTCTGCTGTGTTTGTCTGGTGGTTCATGGCATACACCACCTGGGGCTTTGAAATCCGGGCGGTGGGTTCCGGCTTGAAAGCCAGCACCTTTGCCGGTATGCCCATTATCCAAACCATCATCCGTACGGCGTTATTGAGCGGCGGCCTTGCCGCCATGGCAGGGGTCAGTGAATTGTGCGGGGTAAAAGGCTATCTGACAACGGATCTATCGCCCGGATTTGGATACACCGGCATTGTGGTGGCCATGCTGGCCGCCCTGAACCCTCTGGGAATTGTTGCCAGTGCGGTTTTTGTGGCCATTATCTATATTGGAGCCGATTTCATGAGCCGGGCCATTAACATTTCAAACTATATTGCAGATGTGACCACGGCCGTCTCTCTCTTGTCTGTTCTGATGGCCGTATTCCTCACAAAATACCGAATTAAAAGGGGCTAGGTCGCATGGATTTGATGGGATTTTTTATGGAAACCGGGTTCTGGATGGCCTGTATCCGCATGGCAACCCCGCTGATATTCGGCACATTGGGGGAACTTGTCTGTGAAAGGGCAGGCGTTTTAAACCTGGGAATTGAAGGCATCATGGCCGCAGGATGCATGGGCGGATGGATGTGGGTGTATCTGGGGGGCAGCCTGTGGACAGGGATTGTTTTTGCCGCATTCATCGGTGCCGTGTTCGGCCTGCTTCACTCAGGGTTTACCGTTTTCCTGGGACTTTCCCAGCATGTGACTGGCCTTGGGATCACCCTGCTGGGAAGCAGCCTGAGCGCCTACGTATTTCGGATGCTTTTGCCCAAGGCCACCACACCGCCCAAGATTGTACCTTTTCAACCACTGGAAATCCCCTTTCTGGGCGATCTCCCCTTTCTGGGCAAAATTTTTTTCAGCCAGACCGCCCTTACCTATCTGGCCGTTGCCGCCATTGTTCTTGTGGCCTTTGTCCTCTTTAAAACCCCCCTTGGCCTTGCCCTTCGCATGGCGGGGGAAAACCCCATGGCGGTCGAGGCACAGGGCCTGAACGTATTCTTCCTGCGCACCCTTGCCGTTTGTTCGGGCAGCGCCATGATGGCTGTTGGCGGTGCATTTCTCACCATGTCCGCCTTTGATGCCTATTATATCGGCATGGTAAACGGCCGGGGCTGGATCTGCATCGCCCTTGTGGTTTTTTCCTCCTGGAAGCCCGGAAAGGCCCTGGTCGGGTGCCTTCTTTTTGCCGCCTTTGACGCCATCCAGATGCGGGTCCAGCAGCAGGCCGGCATGGCAATCCCCTACCAGTTTTACCTCATGCTGCCCTATGTCTTTTCCATTGTTGCCCTTGTTATCATGTCCAGAAAGGCGGCCTATCCAAACGCCTTGCTGATACCGTTTAGAAAAGGAGAACGATAAAAATGGCTTTTGACCTGCTGATCATAAATGCCAATATCTGGGACCGAAAAGAGTTGGTGCAGATTGCCTGCAAGGAGGGAAAGATCCTTGAAGTGGCCCCGAAAATCGATGCCAGGGCCGAAAAAACTATCGATGCCAAGGGGTATTTTGTAAGTCCGCCCTTTGTCGACAGCCACCTGCACCTGGACACCACTCTTTCCATGGGCCTGCCCCGCTTCAACCGGACCGGGACCCTGCTGGAGGGAATCCGGATATGGGGAGAACTCAAGCCAAGCCTTACCCCTGAAACCATTAAGGCAAGGGCAAAAAAACTGCTGTGCTGGTCCATTGCCAAGGGCAACCTTGTGATCCGGAGCCATGTGGACACCACGGACGAAAGTCTCATGGCCGTTGAAGTTCTCCTTGAGCTTCGCCGGGAAATGAAAGACTTTATAGATCTTCAGCTGGTGGCATTTCCCCAGGACGGGGTCCTTCGGTCAAAGAACGGCATGGCCCATTTAAAGCGCGCCCTGGATATGGGGGTAGATCTGGTGGGGGGTATCCCCCATTTTGAAAGGACCATGGATCAGGGAAGAACGTCCATCCGTCTGCTCTGTGAACTGGCAGCACAGCGGGGGCTGATGGTGGACATGCATTGTGATGAATCCGATGACCCCCATTCCCGCCACATTGAAACCCTGACCCATGAAACCCAGCGGCTGGGACTTAAAGGAAGGGTGGCAGGTTCCCACCTTACCAGCATGCATGGGATGGACAATTATTATGTGTCCAAGCTTTTTCCTTTAATGAAAGAAGCCGGGATGAATTGTATCTGTAACCCGTTGGTGAACATGAATCTCCAGGGACGCCACGATGCCTATCCAAAAAGAAGGGGTCTCATGCGGGTGCCGGAGCTTCTGGCAGCCGGCATCAATGTCAGCCTTGGTCATGACGATGTAATGGACCCCTGGTATCCCATGGGAACCCATGACATGCTGGAGGTGGTCCACATGGGGGCACACGCCCTGCACATGACCGGGGTTGACCAGCAGGCTGCTTTGTTTGACGGCATCACCTTTAATGCAGCCAAAACATTGAATCTTGAAAACTACGGCCTTGCCCCTGGGTGCAATGCAGACATGGTGATCCTCCAGGCATCTTCCCGGCAGGAATGTATCCGGCTTCGCCCGGCCAGACTGTTTGTCATCCGCAGGGGAAAAGTCATCAGCCGCATGCCCGAAACCCGGGCAATCATAAATCTGGGTTTTGGAGACACAAATATTGATTTTTGTCTTTAAAAAATTAAAAATTGCGCTATAGTAAATGCTATGACAATAATTTTAACAAAAAAGTCCAACAAATACCGGATACCGGCCCTGCCGGTTTTTTTTATGGTTCTGGGAGTCTTGTTCACAACAAGTGTCTGTCCACAGCAGGCGAACGGGAAAATGGTGATGACCCAGGCGGTCATGTGCGAATCCATTGAAACGTTCAGACCCCTTAATCCGGCAGTGGTCTTTTCAATCTCCCAGGGCGAGGTCTATTGTTTTTCAAATTTCGATCCGGTTGTTCAGAAAACAATCATTTTTCACAAATGGTATAAACGGGACCAGTTGATTTTCACCATGCAGCTGACCCTGATGCCTCCCAAATGGTCTTCTTTCAGCAGGATACAGCTCAGGGACGCGGATAAAGGCCCCTGGCGTGTTGAGATACGCACTGCCGACGACACCCTGCTACAAACCTTACGATTCAGCATAGTTGACTGACAATGGAAGCGCTTTTTTCTTTGTTCTCAGGATTTCGCTGGCAGGACGGACTGGATATCCTGCTGAACGCCTATATTTTATTTCGGCTCTATGTGCTGTTCAGGGGGACCAATGTTATCCGGGCCATCTTGACCATTTGCGTCCTCTGGGCCGTCAGCCAGGCCGCCGTCTCCCTGGGACTTATCATCACCAACTGGGCAATGCAGGGCATTATTACCGTGGCGGCACTGATTGTCATCATTGTTTTCAGAAATGAAATCGCCAGCGTTCTCCAAACCAAAAATCTGAAATCATTTTTATGGGGAATTCCCCGGTATCAATTTAACACCCCTTTGAATATCATTGTGGAAAGTGTCTACGAACTGGCCCGGAAAAAAATAGGGGCCTTGATCGTACTGCCGCTAAAGCAGGGCCTGGACAGTGTGGTTCAAGACGGAATTCCCATAAGGGGCAAGCTCTCCCAGGAACTGCTGGTGAGTATTTTCTGGCCCGACAATCCTCTGCATGACGGTGCCGCCATCCTGCAGGGGGAACGGATCATCAGCGCAGGGGCGATTCTCCCCCTATCAAAAAGCAAAGACCTGCCCTCTTTTTTCGGAACCCGGCACAGGGCGGCATTCGGCCTTGCAGAACTCACCGATGCCCTGGTGATTGTTGTGTCCGAAGAACGGGGAGAGATCACCCTGTTCAAGGAAAACCAGATCCATGGGGTCCACAACCGGCTGGCCCTGGGGAAATTGCTCCAGGAACATGCAGGAGACGAATCTGCCCCCAATGGCATCCGAAACCAGGCCATTGAGCTTTTTGCAGCCGGATTGATCAGCCTTTTGTGTTTCACAGGAATATGGCTCAGTTTTTCAAAGGGGATGGAAACCCTTGCCACCCATGAGGTACCGGTGGAATTTATAAAACCCGATCAGCGCATGGAAATCATCTCTTCTTCTGCTTCCAATATAAAATTGCAGATCAGCGGGGCAAGAACCTTGATCAATGCCGTAAAACCCGAACAGATCAAAATAAAACTAAATTTGCTCCAGGCTGTGGTCGGCACCAACAAATTGCCCGTCACCAGGGAAAACATCCTGCTTCCCCCGGGGATACGGCTCAAAAAGATAGAGCCCTCCCTGCTGGAGATCACCCTGGACTCCCTGGTTGAAAAAGAACTTTCCGTCCAGCCCCATTGGGTGGGCACCCTGCCCAAGGGATTGATCATGACCCAGGCCAGTGTGACGCCCCAGACGGTTCTGGTTACCGGCGGAGGGCTTTCATTAAAAGAGATTTCAACCATTTTTACCGAACAGCTTTCATTGAATGACCTGACCGAATCGGGCACCATTGTTGCGGTTCCGGTTCTGAAACCGACATCCATTCGGCTGAAAACAACAGAGACGATCCGGGTTCACTACCTTATTTCAAAAAAGGCCGGCACGCTTTAAATCGGATGTGCGAGAACCATGCGGCAAATCTGGCAGACCCGTTCACAGGCCAGTGGAAAATCCCATTTATCCTTGTCCCGTTCCCCCACTAAATTTGAGGCGGCCCGGATTTCAATGACAGGCACCCTGTACAGGGCCGCCACATGAAAGGCGGCCGCCCCTTCCATGGCCTCCATGACAGGAGAAAAGTGATCATACACTTTTTGGGCCTGGGCAAAGGAGGGGGTAATGGAGGAAACTGTAATAAAATTGCCCAAGGCAATGGCGCCGCCGCCAACCTTTCGGCTGAAAAGCCCGCAATAGGACTCTAAAAGCGTTGCATCCGCAGGGTAGATACCCCGGCGGGTTGAGGGCTGATCGCAGATGAGGTCAAAGGGCAAGGGGGCATACTCTGGGGTGCCGCATCCCACCCCGGTATGGACATATTGCTCCCGGCCGGCAATGCCGATATCCCCGATACCGAATCCGGATGGGGCAAAGACGCCGGCAATGCCGGTGTGGAGAATCCTGCTTGGCCGTTTCCGGGTAAGATAAACGGTCAGGGCATGAACGGTATTAAAAACCCCGGGTCCTGAAATCACACAATCAACAACGGTCTGACCCAGGACCCCGGAATACAGGGTCAACTGGGATGGGGTCTTTTCCTTGACCAATTCCGGATGGCGATCCAGAAACAGGGCCATCTCAAACTGGGTGGCACAAAGGATCAGCAGCCGTGGCATGGTCACACCACCTAGGCTTTTACCAATTGATGAACGGCAGCCAGGGCCATCTGGTATCCGTAATGGCCGAATCCGATGACCTGGCCCGTGGCAATATCCGCCAGAAACGAGATGTGACGGAAGGGCTCCCGCTTGTGAATATTGGACAAATGGACCTCCACAATGGGACAGGACAGCAGGAGCAGCGCATCCCGCAATGCCACGGAGGTATGGGTCAGGGCCCCGGGGTTGATGATGATACCAGCGGGATTTTCTTCAAAGATTTTGTGAATTCTGTCCAGAATCACCCCTTCATGGTTAGACTGGAAAAAGTCAAGTTCCAGGCCCAGCGCCTTTGCGGCCGCCTGAAGGCCCCGGTTGATCTCATCCAGGCCAAGGGATCCATACAGATGGGGTTCCCGTTTGCCCAGCATATTTAAATTCGGACCATTTATCACATGGACCCGCGGTCTGGCCTCTTTTGTTTGCATGTTCCCCCCCCTGGGGTTTTTCCTTCCACTGCCGGCTGAATATCCTTTAAAAACCAACCGAATGCTCCCTGCAGAAGATCAACGGGAAAAGTCCTGAAAGCGGTGATTGCTTTTCCCGTTGGTCCTTCTGCAATTAACGGGTCTTGGCCGCCTCAATCCCGAATTCAAAGGCAACAAGGTTCTTTTCAAGGAAGGAGGGCTTGGTCCTTCGCCGGATGGCCTCAACCACATTTTCCTTTGTAAACCCCAGGGCCCCGGTTTGAATAAGGGCTCCCAAAAGCACAATATTGACACTCATGGGGCTGCCGGCTTCCCTGGCAAGTTTCATGGCATCAAAGGCGACAAGCCCTGCGGTCTTGGCCGCAAGCAGACGCTTGATTTCCGCCACCTCAGGATATGCCCCTTTGCCGATGCCCACGGTAAAGGGCGGCAGGGTTGCGGTATTGGTGATCACCATTGTTTTTTTGCTGCACCGCTTGATGGCACGAAGGGTTTCAGCCGGTTCAAACCCCAGGAGAATATCGGCTTCCCCGTCTGAAATGATGGAGCTTGTTGCATCCCCGAATACAATGGCCGATTCCACCACGCCACCACGCTGGGCCATACCGTGTATCTCACTCATTCGCACCGGCACCCCTGAAATAAGGGCAGCTTCGCCCAGCACCTTGGAAGCCAGAAGATTGCCCTGTCCGCCAACGGCTACAATTACAAGCCTGATTGTTTCCATATCTTTTTGGTATCCTTTTTTTAGGGTTATTTTTTCAAGGGCCTGATGGCGTTTTCAGGACAGATCTGGGCGCAAAGGGCACATCCCACACAGGTATCGGCATCAATTTTCACCCGGCCGTCCTCAATATAAAAAGAGGGACAGGCAATGCCGTTGATGCATTCTTTGTGGTCTGTACATTTATCCGAGACCATGAAAGGCCTGGCCGTTTTCAATTTGATGCTTTTGGCAAAAAGAATACAGGGTTCCTGGGATATGATGACGGAAACCCCTTTGAATGCCAGGGCCTCCTTGATGATCTCGATACTCTTTTGTACCTTGAAGGGCTTGACGATGGATACATGTTCCACCCCCAGTGACCGGACCAGTTTTTCAATGTTCACCTGGCCGTAGGTGTCCAGGCCGAACCGATTCATATCCACACCCGGATGGGGCTGGTGGCCGGTCATGGCCGTAATATCATTTTCAAGGATGACCAGGGTAAAATTGTGCCGGTTGAAAACCGCATTCACAAGACCTGTAATGCCCGAATGGAAAAAGGTGGAGTCGCCTATGAACGAGACCACTTTCTGGTCGGTTGCCTGGCCGAAACCACAGGAACTACTGACCGAAGACCCCATACAGATGACAAAATCACCCATGTTCAGCGGGGGTAAAAACCCCAGGGTGTAGCATCCGATATCCGTGGGACAGATGATGTCCATTTCCATCTCTTTGGCCGCCCGCTTTATCTCATAGAAGGTTGCCCTGTGGGAACAACCCGAACAAAGATTGGGGGGCCGCATGGCGATCTCCGGCACATCCGAGGTATCCATCCTAGGGGGCGGGGTATACGCAATGCCAAAATACCGGGCAATATTTTCCCGGACCATGGCCGGGTCATATTCAAACAGCCGGGAGAAAAGCTCCTTGGATTTTCCCTTTATGGGAATGACGATGGAAGCTTCCTGGCCAAAGGCTTTAACGGCTTCTTCCATGAACGCTTCACCCTCTTCAATGACCAAAACCTTGTCACACTCTGCCAAAAAGCTTTTTATCAGGTGTTCCGGAAGGGGATTGGAGAATCCGATTCTCAAGATCCGGGTCCGATCTTCAATGCCCAGATCCTTTACGGCATCTTCTGCATAATGGAAGCTCACCCCATTGGTGATGATACCGAATTTACCCTTGCCCTGGACAAAATTGAATTTGGAAGACTCGGCCAGTTGGGTGGCTTTTTCCAGTCTTTCCAGCAACTTGACATGGAGTCCTCGGGAAACGTTGGGGACCGTAACACACCGCTGGGGGTCCCGGATAAACCGGCCCTTTGTGTGGGGCTTTTGTATATTGCCAAGGGTCACAAACGCGTTGGAGTGGTTGATCCGTGTGGTGGTCCTCAACAACACGGGCTGGCCAAGGGTTTCCGACAGCTCAAAGGCTTCTTTTATCATCTCCATTGCTTCTGGCACCGAAGACGGCTCGAGCATGGGAAAACCGCCGAACTTGGCATAATACCGGTTGTCCTGTTCGTTCTGACTGGAGAACATGGCCGGATCATCTGCGCTCAAGATGACCATGCCGCCGGTGACCCCCACATAGGCAAGTGTCATGAGGGGATCAGCTGCCACATTCACCCCCACATGCTTCATCATGCAAAAGGTACGAAGGCCGGAGTTTGCTGCAGCAGCAGCAACCTCCAGAGCCACCTTTTCATTGGTGCTGTACTCGAAATACAGATCCGATTCCCGGGACATCTGGAACAGATTCAGAGAGATTTCAGAAGAGGGGGTACCCGGATAGGTGGTGGCAAATGCCACGCCTGCCTCAATAGCACCCCTTGCGATGGCTTCGTTCCCCAGGAGCATTATTTTCTCACCCGGGCTGTCACTTAAAAGTTTATGCATTTGTTCTCCTTGATTTGAGACGTTTTACACAAGACCACTAGGCATACAATTTTTCCGCATCCTCAAGGGAGGAAGCATATCCCTTGAATCCTTCCACATCTTCGCAGGAGTTAATGGAGCCGCCGGCAAAAAATCCTTCCACCATGGTTTTCTCGCCATGGCGGATCAGTCCCATGAACAAAACAGAGACAAGACTGATATCGTTTTTCCCAGTTTCAACTGCAAATTCGAGGGGCGTTTTTGTTTTGTAAACCGCATACAGGTTGTTTTGAACGGGCATAAGCTGAACAATCTCAGGGTGGTGATGGTGGTGAGAATGTTCATTACAATTATTACACATGATCTTTGGCCTTTCTTTTATTTATAGAGTTAGCATCTGTTGGCGGCCTTTTGAAGAAGGAGCGCATACTGAATGGGGATGCCGGCCTTTTTCATTTTTTCTATCACTTTGGGTATATCATAGGAGACAAACCGTGGCTCAATGGTGTTCTCCGCCGAATCCCATACAATATATTTAGCTTCATTGTAGCCGTCACGTGGCTGTCCAACACTACCGGTATTTATAATATATTTATATTCTTTTGCAAGGAAAACTCTTGATTTTGTAAAGTTTTTCTTTTTCACCCCCCCGGGGGCCATCTCGTAAACCATGAGTTCATGGGTGTGGCCCACAAAACAAATCTTCTCTTTCAGGGCTTCCATGGTGTGGGAAAGACGGGTTGTATTTTCCTTGAAAATATACCGGTCCACAAGATCCGGGGGGGCCCCGTGTACAAACCGTGCGCCCTGGTGGACCCGAAAGGGGGGAAGGGCAGACAAATGGTCAATGGAAGCCTGTGACATCAATTGCCGGTTGATCATAAGGGCTTTTTTGGCCTGGGGATTAAAGGATTTTAAAAAATTCTCATCCACCAGGGCCCGTTCATGGTTTCCCATGACCGAGGGAATCTGATGCCCCTTTAAAGCCAAAATCACCTGTTCAGGCTCCGGGCCATATCCGATGCTATCCCCCAGGCATACCACCCGGTCAGCACCTGCAATTGCAATATCCGCCAGCACAGCCGAAAACGCTTCCATATTGCTGTGTATGTCGGAAATAACGGCGATTCGCATGGTTAAAAGGACATCATATCATCTTTGGAAAACAGGTACCGTGTATTGCAATGATGGCACCTGGCCTCAACGGGGAAAGGCCCTCTTGTCCTTATCTCATCCATATCATGGGCTGACAGGTTTCTAAGATAGTCTTCCATTCTCTTGCGGGTGCACCGGCAGAAAAATTCCACCCGGGAATTGTCCAGAAACCGGGGCGACAGGCTGGAGAACTCTTTTTCAATGAGCGGTTCAGGAGCCTCCCCCCTGGCAAAGGCTTCCCCCAGGGAATGAATCTGCTGTATCCTGTTTTCCGCCTCAATAACCTGTTCCGGCAAAACACCGGGCATGGCCTGGAGAAAAATACCCCCGGCACCGGCCACCTCCTCTTTGTCATCAAAAAACAGGCTCAGCTTGAATCCCGTGGGAATCTGCTCGGACCTCAGGAAATAAGCGGCCAGGTCCTCTGCAATGCTGCCGTGTTCCAGGGTGATCTGACCGGAATAGGGATTTTTTGCATCCTCAAGGTATTTGGTTATGGTTAAAAACCCGGCACCAAACAGTCTGGACAGATCTTTGATCTGCCTGGGGTCTTCTATCAGGATCTCATTGACTTTCAAAGATCCTTTGACCTCCCCAAAGGTATTGGCTTCCACATCCAGTCCCTGGACAGGTCCTGAGCACCGGATATTCATGCTGATCCTGTCCTTGCCCTTAAGGCTTGCACACATGAGGGTCGCGGCAATATAGGCCTGGCCCAGGACCAGTGTTTCCAGGGGTCCAAGGTTGTGGTTGGCCCGCATTTCATTGACCATCCGGGTGGTGTGGACCACCGCCCCCTTAATCATGCCGCCGGCCATGATAAACCGATACATCCGGTCTTTGGCAGCGGCCCTGAATTGCGCTTTTACATCCTTTTCAAAAATATCTTTTTTTATCATAATTATGGTCGTCTCAGCATTTTTTATTCCTAAGGGTGATTATTATCCGGCCAGAGGCAGGTGCTTAAACAATAGCATGCTTTATATTATAAGCCCTTGTAACAGATTGTAAACCACTGATAAGCGTTCTTTTGTCTTCAAGGAGATATCCGCTATACAGACAAAGAAAATAAGGGTATAAGAACTGTTTTTAAACACCTTGCAGGGAATGCCTGCTAATTTAAAAATTTTATTTGCCGGGATATGAGGCCAATGACACACGCAAAAGAATGTACACACTGCGGCACCTGCTGCGAAAAAGGCGGACCTGCGCTTCACCGTCAGGATCTGGCGTTACTAGAAAAAGCAAGCCTATCCATTGAAGACCTCATCACCATCAGAAAGGGGGAGCTGGTCCATTGTCCGTCGACAAATACCATTAAACCTGCAAAAGCCGAATTTCTAAAGATAAAGGGCACAAAAGGATCATGGTCCTGCACCTTTTACAATAAAAACAGCCGGAGATGCACCCGATACGACAATCGCCCCATTTCCTGCGGTGCCCTGAAGTGCTGGGATACCCAAGAAAGCCTCAATCTTGCCGGCAAAGACCTTATTTCAAGGCTTGAGGTGGTAAAAGAAAATGATCCCATGAGAGAAGCTCTGATCGCCCATGAGTTGCTGTTTCCCCTGCCGGATCTGGCGGCCGTCTCCCGCCCTTCCAAAAAGAGGGTTAAAAAGCTTGAGCAGATCTGCAATAAAGAGATTGCCCACCGCATCCAGGCCGTGGGTGAGTTTAACCTTTCGGTTGCCCAGGAAATGTTTTATTTTGGCAGACCGATTTTTGGGCTGCTGGCCCCTCTGGGCTTTACCGTCAAGGAAGCCGGTACCGGCATAAAACTCCGGTTTAAATACCCCCCCCCGGTAAATCGCCACTTTTTTTCTCCCCGGCCTGCTCCCTGATATTAAAATATCGGCCCATCAAGTCGACCACAACTTTTATATTGGATTGCCTCAAGAACATGCCGGCGGCCGATCTTTTTTTCACAGGCAAGATCGGCAATGGTTCTGGCAACCTTTAGGATGCTGTTAAAGGTTCTGGCGGAGAATCCCAAGGTGTCCATGGCCTGGTGAAGAACGGACTGGGCATCTGTTTCAAGAATGCAGAACTTTTTCAGAAGACTGGGTCCCATTCTGGCATTGCAGATGAGTCCCGACCCTTTAAATCGCTGGTTCTGAATCGCCCTTGCCCCATCAACCCTGGCGCGAATAACCGCAGACGATTCAGAAGGGCTGTTCCCTGCCATCTCATCATAGGAGACCTGGGGCACCTGGATTTGAATGTCAATGCGGTCCAACAGCGGGCCGGATATCTTTGACCGATACCGCAGGATCTGGGGGCCGGCACAGGAGCATTCCTGGAGGGGATTCCCAAAGTTTCCGCAGGGACAGGGATTCATGGCCGCCACCAGCATGAACCGACAGGGGTAGGTTGCCTTCATCCCGCCCCTTACAATGGTAACCTGCCCGTCTTCCATGGGCTGGCGCAATACTTCCAGCACATTTCTCTTGAATTCCGGCAATTCATCCAGAAAAAGCACACCGTGGTGGGCCAGACTGATTTCTCCGGGGACCGGACGGGGTCCGCCTCCCGCCATCCCGGCATCGGAGATGGTATGGTGGGGCGTTCTGAAGGGACGGCCGCCCAAAACGGGAAAGTTTTTCCCCACAAGTCCCATCACCGAATATATCCGGGCGATTTCCAGGGACTCACCAAAGGCCGGCAGGGGTAAAATAGTGGAAAGCCTCTGGGCCAGCATGCTTTTCCCGGACCCGGGAGGTCCTGTCATCAGCACATGGTGGCTGCCTGCGGCCGCTATTTCCAGAGCTCTCTTGACATGGGCCTGCCCCCTGACCTCTGCAAAATCCTTTGCCGTTGCCGCGTCAGGCCGGCAGGTAAACATATCAGGGTCTACCCTGTGGGGGGCAATCTGTAAAAATCCTGAAAAAAAATCAACCGCCTGGGAAAGGTGGCTGACCGGCAGAACATCAATCTGTGTCACCATGGCCGCTTCGTCGGCATTTTCTTTGGGGACGATAACGCCCTTGAATCCATTTTCCCTGGCAGCCAGGGCATAGGGCAAAACCGCCTTTACAGGCTTTACCCGCCCATCCAGAGAGAGCTCCCCCAGGATCAGCCAGGGCAAGGGGGTCTGTCTGGGGATCAGACCGGATGCGGCCAGAATACCCAGGGCCACGGGCAGGTCAAGTCCGGTGCCTTCTTTTTTCATATCGGCCGGCGCCAGGTTGATCACCACCCGGTCCATGGGGAAGGTGTATCCGGAATTCTGAATGGCGGCCCGCACCCGTTCCTTGCTTTCTCTGACGGCTGTTTCAGCCAGGCCCACCATATTAAAAACCGGGAGGCCAAAGGAAATATCCACCTCCACTTCCACAACCATTGCGTCTATTCCGCAAACTGCGCATGAATTCACCCGTGCAATCACACCCACCCCCCTGAAAACACAAAGTTACAATTAGCTGGTTTACTTTTGTCTATCAAAAAATGAGAATTAACCAAAGAATTTTCTCATTTGTTTTGCTTTGTGTATAAAAAACAGATATATATACCACAAAATTTTTAAAGGAAATTGTGACACACAATAAATCATATGGATACATATTACAGACAAAAGACCCTTGCAGAAAATGTCGCCCTGTCCGGTACAGGGGTTCATTCGGGAAAACGAACCAATATCACCATCAAACCGGCCAGGGAGAATCACGGCATCAAATTCCGGCGGGTGGACCTGCCGGGCACCCAGGACATCCAGGCTCTGTTCAAACTGGTGGTGGACACCAGCCTGGCAACGGTTCTGGGCACCAATGGGGCCATTGTTTCCACCATTGAACATCTCATGGCCAGTTTTGCCGGCCTTGGCATCGACAATGCCCTTGTGGAAGTAGATGATTATGAAATGCCCATCATGGACGGAAGTGCCAAGGATTTTACAAGGCTCCTGACAGCCGCAGGTTTTGTCTACCAGGAAGCACCCAAGCATTTTATCATTGTGAAAAAACCCATTCAGGTACAAGACCAGGACAAGTCCGTAATGGTTCTGCCGGAACCCTGTTTTAAAATAACCTGTTCCATTGAGTTTCCCCATCCGTTGATCGGAAGACAAACCATCACCTATGACCGGGCAAAAAACAATTTTGAACAAGAGGTCAGTCATGCCAGGACCTTTGGCTTTGTCCAGGATCTTGAGCTTTTGAGAAAATTCAGCCTTGGAAAGGGAGGAAGTCTTGACAATGCCATCGTTATCGATAAGGATAGAATTTTGAACGAAGAGGGGCTACGCTATCCTGATGAATTTGTCCGGCATAAACTTCTGGACTGTCTGGGGGATTTTTCACTTCTGGGCATGCCCATTCAGGGGCATATTATTACCCATAAATCCGGGCACACCCTGAACCATTTGTTCATTAAAACCTTTCTTGAAAATAAAGACTCCTGGGAAACCGGACCTGCAAAAATTATATAGGATACCTGACCATGAAAAAAGTGTTTCCTTCAAAACGATATCTGGCACCCCTTGTTTTTATTATCTGGATCCATCTGCTCCTTCCCATGGCCCTTCTGGCGGACAGCAATGCCGTTCTTGCCAATATCAAGCTTGCCAATACACGGGATGACCTTCTGACCTATTTTGAAGTTAAAAACGCGTTTACCGACAAAATCAATCAGGCGGTTCAAAAGGGTATCCCCACCACTTTTTCTTTTTATGTTTCCCTTTATAAAACCAGCAATTCCTGGTTTGACAAGAATATCGCCGATGTTCAGATAAAGTCCACGGTCAAGTACAATTCCCTGAAAGAGGAATTCTCGGTATTGCGGCCCTGGAAAGATGCAAAACCCAGCGTCACAAAATCCTTTGAAGAGGCCAAATCCTGGATGACCGATGTGGACAATCTTCGTGTCATTCCATTGGAAAGCCTGGTCAAGGGAGATAAATATCAGATCCGGATTAAAGCGGAACTGGACAAGGTCACACTGCCATTATCCCTACATTATGTTCTATTTTTTGTATCATTCTGGGATTTTGAAACAGACTG
>JAHIVS010000688.1 GCA_018816605.1 Pseudomonadota bacterium | reverse complement strand
AGCTGTGCGAGTTGTGCAGATAAGATTGAACAAAAGATAAAGAAGTTAAACGGAGTTGAGGAAGGTTATTTAAACTTTGTTACAAAAGAAATCAAGGTACAAGTTGCGGATTCAACTGATACTGCAAGACTATTTGACACGATTAAAAAAATTGTGAAAGATGAAGAGGGTGATGTCGAGGTATGTGAACTAACCCCAAATGTCATTTATGCAATAGATGGTTTAGACTGTGCAAATTGTGCGGCTAAGATTGAAGAAAAATTAAACAAAACCGAAGGAATTTTAGGTGCCAACGTTGATTTTATAGCAAAAAAACTGACACTTCAATTCAAAAATTCGCTAGATCAAAAACGTATAGAAGAAAAGGTTCAAAAAATTATTGATAAAATTGAACCTGGCGTAACGATAGCACAATCAAATGTGAAGAATGAAGATCACGTGGATGAAGAATCATCAATGACGAAAGATTTAATCATCTTCGGTATAGGTATCTTACTATTTATTGGAGGATTATTGATTGCTGAAGGAACGGTTTTTCGTTATGTATTACTTATACTAAGTTATTTCATCATCGGTGGAGAAGTTGTACTGAAGGCAGTCAATAACATATATCGAGGTAAGGTGTTCGATGAAAACTTCTTAATGACGATAGCAACTATGGGTGCATTTGCTATTGGAGAGCATCCTGAAGCAGTTGCAGTTATGATTTTTTATCAGGTCGGTGAATTTTTCCAAGACATAGCAGTCAATCGATCCAGAAGATCCATAAAAAAATTGATGTCAATCAGACCTGATGTCGCAACGATTAAAAAAGGCAACACTTCTGTGGAAATGCGTGTTGAAGACGTTCAAACTGGAGAGATAATGATCATTAAACCAGGCGAAAGAATTCCGCTTGATGGTGAAGTGTTGTCAGGAGCTTCCACAATTGACACAAAAATTCTAACAGGAGAATCTGTGCCTGTAAATGTTACAAAAGGTGAGATGGTACTCTCTGGTTGTATTAATATCAATGGTTTATTGACCGTTAAAGTTACCAAACTCGCAAGCGAATCAACTGTTTCTAAGGTACTTGAAATGGTTGAAAATGCAACCAGCAAAAAAGCACCAACCGAGAATTTTATCACTAAATTTGCACGAGTATATACTCCAATTGTCACTTCGTTGGCTGTTTTGATTGCGGTAATACCACCACTCGTTATACAAGGTGCAACTTTTGAGGAATGGATCTACAGAGCACTTATATTCTTAGTTATTTCGTGTCCATGTGCACTCGTTGTATCGATTCCGCTTGGTTTCTTTGGTGGTATTGGAGCTGCATCAAGAAATGGTATCTTAGTTAAAGGTGGAAACTACCTAGAAGCATTAAATAACATTGAGATTGCAGTTTTTGATAAGACTGGCACATTGACTGAGGGAACGTTTACAGTGACTGAAATCAATACAGCTAATGGTGCAACACAAGAAGAGTTGCTCGAAAAAGCAGCTTATGTGGAAAGTTTTTCTAATCATCCTATCGCTGTCTCAGTCGTCAATAAATACAATAAAGAAATAGATCAAAGTTTAATTACTGATGTTGAAGAAATATCTGGACACGGTGTAAAAGCAACTTATCAAAATGATATCATTGCAATCGGGAATGCTAGATTGATGAAAAGAGAAGGTGTTGAATTCAAGGAATCTGTTTCGTTGGGTTCAATTATATACATCGCTATCAATGGAAAATATGTTGGAAATGTTGTTGTCTCAGATCAGATAAAGAAAGACTCAAAAGCAGCTATCAAAATGTTGAAGTCATTAGGCATTAAAAAAACTGTCATGCTAACTGGTGACAAGAAATTAGTTGCTGATGCAGTTGGACAAGAGTTAGATATCGATGAAATTCATAGCGAATTGTTGCCTGAAGATAAGCTCAATATTGTAGAGAAGTTATTACTGCAAAAATCGAGCAGAGGGAAGCTGTTCTTTGTAGGTGATGGTATCAACGATACACCAGTATTAGCGAGAGCTGATATTGGAATTGCTATGGGTGGACTCGGTGCCGATGCAGCCATCGATGTAGCTGATGTCGTGATTATGAATGATGAACCTTCTAAGATAGGTACTGCGGTCTTTGTGGCAAAAAGAACTAGAAAGATTGTATGGCAAAACATATACTTCGCATTAGGAGTTAAACTCTTGTTTCTAGCCTTAGGAGCTGTCGGAATCGCAACTATGTGGGAAGCCGTGATTGCTGATGTCGGGGTGTCATTATTAGCAGTACTAAATGCAATGAGGGTACTCAAATATAACTATAAAATTAATAATTAACTTAAATTATACTAACTTATTAGAGTTTATTCAATTTACGGTTATGTTTTTTAACAAGTCTCTAATAAAAACAGCTTCATTAAGCCATAAATTAAGGGTGCTAGAAAATTACATATATATGACACTAGGGTGCTAAAATTTTTACACGATTTGAAGGCTAGGGTGCTAAAGTTGTATTAAACCTCAAAACCTTAGACAGTAAAGTGACGGAGGACTTAAACCCTTTTGAATACTCTTTAGGTGATGAGATAAAATGAGTGTAGTTCGTATTGGCAATTTAGCATACGATCTCATTTGGACTGACTGATATCATTTTATAGATGAATGTACTTAATATCTCTGAATCAAGTTCATCGATGACTAAATTCTTTTTACCTAAAATCTCACCTATTTTATCCATACGTTTTTTGGTATCATAATTTTTTACGTGTTCAAGTTCAAGCTTGTTAATCTCTGCTGTTAGAACTTTAAGTCGATCCGAGTATTCTCTATACTTGGCATTAAATATTGATTCTGGAATATCTGGTTTTTTTACCTTTGTATCAATTAGATTGGATAATGCTATTTCGTTTTCGTCTCTTTCTAATGTTAACTTTTCAATGATACTTTCAACATCATCAACCTTGATGGTTGATTTAATTACCCTTTGAATGGTTGTCATGATATCCAGATCTTTTAAGAAGACTTTGTATTTACGTCAATAAAGTGGATATAAAGAGAAAGCATCCTCGGGACATGATACAATATTATTGACAGTTAGATTAGATATAATGTGTACACTGAATTAAACAACTAAAATAAGAAAGGTAAAACATATGAAAAAGTATGAAGCAGTTATTCAAGGTATGACATGTGATGCCTGTGAAATCCATGTAGAAAAAGCTTTAGGGTCTATAGAAGTTAAAATCATTGATGTTGATAATAAAACAGGAGTTGCTCAATTTGTCTCAACTGAAAGCATTTCTTTTAAAGATGTTGAATTGGCATTGAGTAAAACACCATATTATTTGAAATCTGTACATGAAGAGAATCATATAGCACAAGACAGCACATCCAATAAAAAAGATTTTGATTTAATTATTATTGGATCAGGCAGTGCTGCTTTTTCTGCAGCAATTAAGGCTAAAGAATATGGTAAGACGGTAGCAATTATAGAACGGGATACGATTGGAGGCACATGTGTTAACGTTGGATGTGTGCCATCAAAAACCATGATTCGTGCAGGTTATATAAATCAATTTTCAAAGAGCCACAATTTTCAAGGATTAAATATATCATCAAACGAGGTAAATTTTGAACAACTGATTGACCAAAAGAATCATTTAGTTGACCAGTTAAGACAAAAAAAATATATAAACTTACTAGATGTTTATCAAATTGAACTTATTAAAGGACACGCAAGATTTATCAATAGTAGTCAAATTTCAGTCAATAACAACGTTTATACTGCAGATAAATACTTGATTGCGACAGGTTCTAAGCCTGTGATTCCCAATATAAAGGGGTTAGATCAGGTTAATTATTTGACCAGTACTACATTACTAGAATTAAAAAAAACACCTAAAAGTATTGTTATTATCGGATCTGGATATATTGCACTAGAACTCGGGCAAATGTTAAAAAATTTGGGATCAAAAGTTACTTTTTTAAGAAGAAGTCATTATTTATTAAAAGAGTATGATTCAGAAATATCGATTAAAATGGAGGAAATACTAAAGACTGATGGTATTGAATTGATCAATGATATTTCTTATGACAAAGTTGAAAAGAACCAGGATTTGATTCAGATTCATTTCACAAAAAACAACGAGAAAACATATTTAGAAAGTGAAGCACTACTCGTTGCAGCCGGACGTACTCCTAGTACAGAAGATTTGAATCTTGATTTAGCTGGAGTTAAACTTGGTGATACAAACGAGATATTAATTAACGATTTCGGTGTAACTAGCAATGAAAATATTTATGCAGCTGGTGATGTCACTGGTGGTCCTATGTTTGTATACGTTGCAGCTTATCAAGGTGGAGTAGTTATGGATAACGCATTTGGTAATGTTAAAAAGAAGATAGATTTGAGATATGTGCCTAGTGTCATATTCACGACGCCCTCAATCGCATCTGTTGGCTACACTGAACATGAAGCAAACAGGCTAGGATACTCAACAGTTTCACGAACAATTGATTTAGAAATGGTGCCAAGAGCACTCGTCAATCATGACACTAGGGGTCTTTTCAAAATTGTTGTTGATCAAGCAACTAACAAAATTATAGGTGTACATATTTTGGCTGAGGATGCTGGTGAGATCATTTACTCAGCCACATTGGCCATCAAATTCGGATTAACGATTCAAGATTTAAAAGATACGATGGTTCCATATCTAACCATGTCAGAAGGACTTAAGTTAGCAATCCTCTCGCTTGAAAAAGATGTTTCTCATTTATCTTGTTGTGCAGTTTAATCATTAATTAGGCAGAACTGAATTGGTATATATAAGACTTATTCAATAGTTGCTTTCGATTATCCTCTTGGTAAAGCTATAATTTTAGGGTGCTAAATTGTTTTAACATCGATTACCTTAAACAGTTAAGTAAAGGGGATTTATACCCTACAAATCAATCTTTTGATGTAGAAATCAACGATGGTACTTTGATCTAATAATTTAATAGTAAAAATCAAAAAATATGTTTCTTTGGTATTATAGACGGTTTTCAACCATGTAAGGGGAAACATATTTTAGCCGTTTTTGATGTTACTTCAATACACACAAGGTTGATTTTGCAAGCAATTTGGTTTTTTCAACGCACGTTGAGAGTGTGACATTGCTTTCTTTAAAAACGGCATAACAAAGACATAAATAAAATAGAACAAGAAGCATTTACCCCTTAAAACCGGGTTAAATGCTTCTTTTTATACTTTTTGCCCAATATGGAAACATCAAACTATGCTCTAAGCATATATTTATGTTTACACTAAGTACAGGTTTTTGGTATCAGTACACATTCGAAGTACTATTATTTATTCATAATTCGTTCACATTATTATTGTATATTGATTATGAGGTATTCAACATGAAAGTAAAAAAAATACGTAAAAGGTTTTTTCTAATTGTACTTATTTTATCCGTTTCAATATTCTT
>JAHIVS010000589.1 GCA_018816605.1 Pseudomonadota bacterium | reverse complement strand
TGCTCCAGGGAGATTTTCTGGGGCAGAAACGGCACCCCGCCGCAGATGGTCACAATCTTGATATTGTGTTTGAACCTGGCAATACGCCTCAGCTCATCGGCCACCTGTTCCGCAAGCTCCCGGGTCGGACACATCACCAGGGCCTGGACCCTGAAGCGCCGCACATCCAGGTTGTGCAGCAAACCGATGCCAAAGGCCGCTGTCTTTCCGCTCCCGGTCTTGGCCTGGGCCAGCAGGTCCCGGCCTTCAAGCACATGGGGCAGGCTTGCCGCCTGGACCGGGGTCATCTCGTCATATCCCATGGCCGTAAGATTCTCGATCATCGCATTGCCCAGGGGCAAGGTATTAAAACTGTTCATCAAAACCTTTGTTTAGTGCAGACCCTTGCGGTCCATCATTATATTATTTATTCACCCTTTATTGAATGATTGGGTGACTATATCACAAACCGCCCGAATAAATCCTAAATTTAGCATGAAAATAATGATTTAACACTTGAACCGTCAAGCGCAACGGATTTTTTGATTTTTTTTGATGGTGAATGAGGGTACACTTTCAAGCATATATTCGTTGATAACGATATATTAACCCCATGCCGCCCCCAAAAAAAACATTACGATTTGGTTATTTTAATGCAAGGACAGGAAAACTCCTTGACACCTCCATCGCCCCGGACTATATCATAAATTTGGAATATATAAATAAATAGGACATGACCATGAAAGAATTTATCAAAGTGATGAAGGCCCTGTCTGACCCGGCACGGGTCAAAATACTGAAAATGCTCCAGCGTAAAACCATGTGCGTGTGCGAAATCCACACCGCCCTGGACAAGGCCCAGTCCACCACCAGCAAACATCTGAAAATACTGGAGGATGCAGGGCTCATCACCTATCTCAAAGACGGTCTCTGGGTGAATTATAAACTAGCTGACGGGTCCCAGAGCCCCTATGCGGCAAGTCTCATTGGAAATCTGCGCCATTGGCTGAACCATGACCCTGAAATTATAAAAATCGCTGAACAATTGCCCGGCATTGACCGAAAGGAAATCCTGAACCGGAACTGAGCCGGCATTATATCAATGGTGATATGATGGTGCTATAAGGAGGAACCTGAAATGAAAGAACGAACAAAATTATTCTACCTCATCGGCCTGTATCTCTGTGCCTATTTTATTCCCTGGTCCCACCCCGTGGTCCGCCAATCAGGGCTGGAAGCCTTTATGATGCTCCAGGAATATGCCAGGGAGCATGTCCTGACCTGCCTGGTACCTGCTTTTTTCATTGCCGGCGCCATAGCGGTCTTTGTGTCCCAGGCCTCGGTGCTGAAATATTTCGGGGCCCAGGCCGGTAAAATTCTCTCCTATTCCGTGGCCTCGATTTCCGGGACCATCCTGGCCGTTTGTTCGTGCACGGTATTGCCGCTTTTTGCCGGGATCTATACCCGGGGGGCCGGCATCGGACCTGCCACGGCCTTTTTGTATTCAGGACCGGCCATCAATGTTCTGGCCATTACCCTGACGGCCAAAATCCTGGGATGGCAGCTCGGCCTGGCCCGGGCCATCGGCGCCGTCCTTTTCGCCGTCATCACCGGTTTATTGATGGCCCTCATCTTCCGCAAGGATGATGCAGCCAGGACGGCCGGACAGATCTATGTTCCGGATGAAGAAGACAGCGGAAGAACCCTTTTCCAGGACGGGATCTATCTTCTGACCATGGTCCTGATCCTGATTTTTGCCGCCTTTGCCAAACCGGCTCCCGGTTCCACCGGCCTGTGGCCGGCTATTTTCGCTGCCAAATGGTATATTACGGTGGCTCTTCTGGCTGCCCTGGCCTGGATGGTAAAGGCCTGGTTTAAAAGAGAAGAACGCGCAAGCTGGGTGGAGTCCACCTGGGGATTCATGAAACAGATCTTCCCCCTTTTGTTCGGCGGGGTGATTGTGGCCGGATTTTTGCTGGGCCGACCCGGTCATCCGGCCCTGATCCCGGAGCAGTATATTCAAACCCTTGTGGGCGGAAATTCCCTCTGGTCCAATCTGTTTGCCTCCATGGCCGGTGCCTTCATGTATTTTGCCACCCTGACCGAGGTGCCGATCCTGCAGGGGCTGATCGGGTCGGGCATGGGCAAGGGACCGGCCCTGGCCCTGCTCCTGGCAGGTCCTGCCCTGTCCCTGCCCAATATGCTGGTCATCGGCGGGGTCATGGGAGCAAAAAAGACTTTTGTTTTCTGTTCCATCATCATTGTACTGTCAACCTTTGCCGGGATGATCTACGGGGTCATTGCCGGATAATATAAAAAAGAACCCATAAATTTTAAGGAGAATACCATGGATATCAAAATACTGGGCCCAGGCTGCCCAAAATGCCAGCAGACAGCAACCATCGTAAGTGAAGCCGTTGCCGAAGCCGGTGTGGATGCAAAAATCGAGAAAGTCACCGATGTCATGGAAATCGCCGGTTACGGGGTTTTCGGAACCCCGGCCGTGGTGGTGGACGGCGAAGTCAAATGTGTGGGAAAGATTCCCAAAAAAGAGGATGTCAAAGCCTGGCTGAAAAAATAAAGCCGGCGGTTTAAAAAAAAACTG
>JAHIVS010000076.1 GCA_018816605.1 Pseudomonadota bacterium | reverse complement strand
CCCCGTCCCTTAAATAACCTGGGTTCTCAAACAATGAAAAACCGCTTCAAAGGACGTCTGCCCCTCAACGCGTATTTTCCGGGCCTGGCGTTCAACAAATTGGCGGGTTTGATCATTTTCCATGTCCGACAGGAGCCGATGGTATCCCAGTCCAAGGGATATGTATCAATTCTTCCTTTTTATGCTGGGTTGCTGCTGGGTTGCGCAATGGATGCCGCCACCGCCGAAATTCAGTCCAGTTGTTTTTATGGGGATCACACGACGAAGGGGGAATTGTTTTTCCAGTATCGTCAAAGCGGCCTGATCCTTTGCCCGAACGCTTGGCGGCATGCCTTGTTCATAGTATTGCTGTGCCAGGACCACATTATTTGAAATCAGAAAATTGCAATAACTTGTGGCAGGCACCACCCATATGGGTTCGCCAATGGGAAAACAGGTACCATCGGTATATTTTGCAGCGCTTAACAGGAAAAGATAAACTTCGTCTGTGGGGTCTGCTTTAAAATATAGGATTTCCGGCATTGGAATTCGCACAATTTCAAACCTGTCCCCGTTCTGGTCCGTGGCCGTATTAAGAATCTTAAAATTGGTTTCCATTCGGTGCCGGTTCTCAGCAGCAATGGAATTTTTGGCTGCCTCCTCTTTGCTGACCTCGGCCAAAAGGATGGTCCGGGCATCGATAAACCGGCAGAATTCATCTCCATGGTTGTTGGCCGAACCACTCCGATATGCCACCTCGTTAGGACCTGGTCCCGGCAATACACTGGTATCAAACCTGTCGTCTTCCACGGTCCCCCGGGGCAGCCAGATAATTTTATTCACCCCGAGCAGCCGTTTGTATTCAGCTTCAAGTGCCTCTCTGGACATATTGGGGTTGCGCTGGAACTCACAGGCCTCCACCGCGATCATGGTACCCTGACCGTTGAGTAGCCGGTCCCCTCCTTCGCTCACAACCCGGGACATCAGGGAGGGAAGGTTCATAAGGGCCGCAACCTTTCTATCGATCTTTTCATGGTACCGGGACTGAAGATCCGAAAGCGGATAATACCCCCACATGTTAAAGGAAAAATCTACAATTTTCATCTCCTGGGTGCCATCGTTCTTAATAAAGATGGGACCGAAATCCCGCCAATAGGGCACGGTAAATGGAATTATGATTGGAGATATACGATTCGTTGCCACCTTGGCATTTTTTAGAATTTCTTTGACATGATCCCAGGACAACGGATCCGGCACGCATATCTCCACATTCATATCACCCAGATCAGGATCAACAAGATTCTTGACGATATCCAGCATCACCTCATCTGTGGGATATCCCTTCAGATAAGTCTTTGAAAGCCAGCCCACCCACACCGCATCCTGTTTTTCAAATTCTCCGGGGAATCGCCACTGGCCCCCATGCGCCTGGGCTATGCAATAAAAGAACACCCACAAAATCCACAACAGTTTTTTCATTTCGACTTTTCCTTAAAATGTATCATTAATGTTCACCGCACCCGTTCATCGGTGTACCAATACAAGTTCCGGCCGCAGGATTCCACACCTGGCATTCATATGGACAATGCCTTTATATTTACACCCGAAAATAGAGTCGCAACAATCTAACAGTTCATATCGAAACGGGGACACCCATTGTCACACGCCATGCTTGTTCCACAGTTCCCTGCAGTAGCCGGGGCTGCTCCAAAAGATATCCCAATACTCGGATAAATTCAATCCGAAACTTGACCAATACCCATGGAAGATTAAACGAGAACCTGGACAAATGAAAAAGATCGGGATACCGCCCACAGGAGATACGAAAAGCAACGGCTAAGATTTACCCTCTCCCTTAAATGACCTGGATTCTCAGGCGGTGAAAAATCTCTTCAAATGACGCCTGCCCCCCAGCGCGTATTTTCCGGGCCTGGCGTTCAACAAATTGGTAGGTTCGCTCATTTTCCATGTCCGACAGGAGCCGATAGTATCCCAGTCGCCGGCCCAGGACAAAATTTATCTGGTCTTTTGGGTCAAGCCCCAGAAACCGGTCCAGAATTGCTAGAAGTTTGGGCTTGTCCCGTGGCAACTGCCCCCTGACCTCCATGAGCAGATCCACATTGTGATGGTTGGCATAATGACTTTCAATCCCGGAAAGATTTTCGATCAACAGCCGCTGTTCCCTAATAATTTCAACTTCCGAGGGCAGGGTGAATTTGCCCCCGGCCATCTGGCGCCCCAGATCGGAATCGGACTTCACCCCAATGGTCAACACCCTTATATCATCCGGGTTTATTTCATTGAGTACCCTGGCTGTTTCAATGGCGTGCTCCCTTGAAAGTTCTTTGCCCCCAAGTCCCAGGATAATGAACTGGGTCATGTCCATGCCGGCCTGTCTGGCCAATTGGGCGGAGCGAATAATGGATTCCGGGGTGATCCCCTTTTTTACATTTTTCAACACCCGGGCAGATCCGGACTCCATACCGCAATACAGCTTGTTCAAACCGGCGTCCCTGATTTTTTTCATGGCAGCGGTACTTTTTTTGACCATGGTCTGGGCCCTGCCATAACTTGAAATCCGTTTCAATGAAGGAAATGCCTTTTTAAGGGATTCCAACACCTCAATCAAATCCTTTGTTGCCATAACAAAACTGTCCCCGTCCTGTAAAAAACAGGTTTCAAAGGGATGACCGTTAAAATACTGTCTGGCTGCCAGAATATCTTGTTTGATATCAGCGACAGACCGCAGGGAAAATTTCATCTCCTTGTACAGGGTGCAAAAGGCGCAACGATTCCAGGGACAGCCCCGGGTGGTGCGGATCAGCAGACTGTCTGCTTCATCCACCGGCCGGATGGGGCCCATTTCAAAAGGGGTGGTCATGCTCCCTCCAATTTATATTTTTGTTTATCTTAATTTTATTTATTTCATTTCGATTTTTTCACATATTTGGTTAGGATGACGATCTGCTGGCCGTTCACACGACCCTCAATCTGCTCATGGTTACCTGCCACAAGGGAGATTCCCCTGACCGCCGTCCCTCTTTTGGCCGTAAAGCTGGTCCCCTTTACATCTAAATCCTTGATCACGGTGATGGTATCACCCGAAGCAAGTTCAACCCCATTGCAATCCATATACTTGAGTGCCTGCCCCTCAGTTTCTCCTTCACCCGTGGCCCGGGCCCAGGCCAGGGTTTCATCCTCCAGATAGAGCATGTCCAGCAGGTCCTGGGGCCACCCCTCACCCTTCAGGCGGGTGAGCATCCGCCATGCCATCACCTGAACCGCCGGCACCTGGCTCCACATGCTGTCGTTAAGACAACGCCAGTGGGGAACCGCCATTTTTTCAGGATTTTCAATTTGTTCAT
>JAHIVS010000075.1 GCA_018816605.1 Pseudomonadota bacterium | reverse complement strand
TCATATATTTTTTCATAAAACCGCGGTACGGCCGCCATGAAATGGGGGGCAATTTCCTGAACATCCGCCATGAGTGTGGCGGGGTCCGGGACCATGAAGGTTTGATGGTTCATCAGCAGAGCGCAATAATTGATCATCCGCTGGAAGGGGCTGGACAAGGGAAGCCAACAGGCTGAATGGGCCTGGTCCGGCAAGTCCTGAATCTGTAAGGAAATGGCCTTGACCGCTTCTGTCAGTTGGTCGTGGTCATAGGATATTGCTTTGGGAGCACCCGTGGTTCCGGATGTAAACAACAGGGTCGCACACCGGGGTTTTCCAACCAGGAAAAGCCTTTCGAGACCTGCCTCAGGGTTCGAAAACCCTTTTATCCGGCCATGCTGCTCCATGGTGTTTAGGCTGTTCCCCACCAGCCCAAGCTTCAGGGAAGAGAGCAGGTCCGAAGGGAATTTTTCCAGTATTTCCGGGCTCTGAACAGCCAGGACCCTTATCCGGGCCATGTGTATCGTCCGGGCAAGTCGTTCCGGGGGATCTTTCTGATCCAGGCCGATCACAACGCAACCGGCCATGAACCCCGCGTGCTGTACAATTTCCCAGGCAATGGAATTGGCCATGAGGATGGCCAGCCCATCGCCGGGTTTTACCCCCGAGAGGATAAATTTACGGGTAAGACGGGCCGCCCTGCCATAAAATTGTTGCCATGAAATCCCCTTCCAGGCATTGGACTGCTTTTCCATAAAGGCGATGGCATGGGGCGTCTGTGCCACACGGTGTGTCAGTAATCGGGGGATGGTGTCCAGATGGTTTGTTATTTTATCAATCATTTTTGCCTCCTTTTATGCCCAGATCCGTTCTTGTCAAAGACAATCGTTTCAAGACCCCATCAATGGAGTTTCCCAGCAAACGGCCGGTTCTTGCGGCATACTCAAGGGTTTCAAAGGTATACAACCATTCTTTGCGGCAGGTTTTTCCATCTCGAACCATGCGGGCAAATTCCGGTTCAAAGGATGAATAGCCCAGGCGTACCATGTCCACCACCCCCATGAGGGGAACCAGGCTGTTGTTGGTTACAAGGGGGCTTTCATCTCCTCTGGGCATCAGGTTCAGCGCCAATACGCGTTTTTTTATGAAGGACTCGGATAGATTCCAGATGAAAAAGGGGAAGAGCATCTGGGGTCTTTTCTCAAGGGGCCATGCGGACCCGTTCCACCAATGGCGCAGTTCATGGGCATCGAATATATCTGCCAGACGTATCCCGGCGACATGTTCCCTTTTTTTTGCTTCCGCCTGCCGGCTGGTTAAAAAAGTGTCAAGGCCAAGGACATGGGCCACCTGATCCCGGGACAATCCGCACAGGATATAGGGGATACCCATTTGGGCTGCAATATTTCTGGCCACATCACAAAAAAAATCTCCGTCAAACTGGTCCACTGTTCCTGCGCAGCCGCGCTCATTCAAATGGGTAAAGGCATACCGGAACATTTTTTCCATGAAGCCTGCACGGGGCCGAACCATCATATGGTCAATGCCCAACTGCTGGATAATGGCAGTGACATTCTCCATGGCAATTGGGCTCATAAAGGTATTGTCCACGGTCAGGGCAAGGATTTGTATCCCTTTGTACCGCTCGATCATGCGATGCAGAAGATAGCTGCTGTCCTTTCCCCCGCTGAAAAGAACCAGCACATGATAGCGTCTGCTGCCTGACCCCATGGCAGCCTCTATCAGAAAATCCATTTCATCCTGCATCCTGTCCTGTTCTTTCTGGGTCAAGGTGTTCCTTGTCGGCCCATGGGTTCGGCAGTGGCCGCAGATCCCATGAATCAGGGGCGAATAGGTTTCCGGAAGAAAGCACTTTTCGCACCGGGGTGTCAGATGTCGGCGGACCAGAACCCTTTGAAAGGGCCAGATCCGCTGTTTATAAAATTCAAATAATTGTATTTCTCTTACCATGGCGTGTTTTGAGTTCATCTCAGGTCTCCTGGTTGTTTGGGGTTAAGAGGCTGCCACTAGGGGCGCTTCTGGGTTGCGTGGCACCAGATTATGCCGGCGCTCCTGGTATCGGATAAAGCCTTTCCAATTGTCGTCCACCCGGGAAAATCTGATCCAATGAAGGGGTCCCCGGGACGAAAGACACACTCCTTTCACCGCAGCCACCCGATGGTGCCCCACCACGATGAAAAAGTGCGTACTGGTTTTTTGGGGCAAAAGGACATCTGCGTGCACCCGCATTTCCATTTTTGAGCCATTCAGCACGGTCATATAAACGGGCATGGGAGTATTTTCCGGATACACAAGCCCGTAACACTTCATGTCATAGCCCGGATGCCTTCCGGGGGTGCAAAAGCCCCCTTTGGCCCGGGGCAATACCTTTATGAATTGGGGATGGGCATAGACAGACGACAGCTGCCGGAGTTGTCTGTCCGAAAGTGAATCAAACAGACCCGCAACCCTGTTAAAGAAATAGTCCATTAAATCCGGCGTCATTACCGGGTCGGAGATGGAAACGTATCTTGGATTTGGAAATTCCATGCAGGCTTTCTCCCGGGTGCTGAATGCCCGGAAAAGAAATTCATACAGATTCCGGTGCAGGGGGGCTGCGCCATAAACCCTTCTGAATCTGGCTTCGGCTGTTTCAAGGTTTTGGGTTGCAATCATGGCAGGGGCATTATTGGCAAATTCATACCCGTTGATCTGCCTTTTGTGCAGGGGGACAAACAAAAAGATGCCTTCATACAGGGGCATCCGTTTCGGATGAACTGCGATGATAAAGCGATCGACACCAAAACATTCCCGGCTGTATTTGATCAGGTATTTTGTAAGGTAGAACATCACGCAGCTGGAGTGCCCCTGCAAATCATGGCGCATCGCCAGTGACGACACTTCGGCCATCCGCTTTCCGGGAACACGGAATCGGGTTAAATCAACGATATCCTGGGCCGGGATGCCGAATATCCCGTCCCGGATAATGGAAATTGTTGCGATAACCTCTTTGTTGCGTTTTGCAACCAGAGTGGTGGTTGACGGCAGACAATGGAAAAGGGTAATCCGTCGTCTGGAAGGCAGGGGGGCCGTGATGTTTTCCTTTAAATAGGCATCATACAGCAGTGAAAAGGCAGCATCCAGATCCTCTCTTGTCCGGGCAATCCCAAAGGTTAAATTGTCCGGCAGGGCCGGGAGTTTCATCATTCGCCGGAACAATGGGTACCCAAGTGATTTGGGCGCAAATTTCAGGCAGGGGGTGAAAACTTTTTTTACAATGGCTTTGGACATTTGTGACCTCCTTAATGCGTGAAAAGGATTAAAAAACAGGCCCTTGTCGGATCCAGCAAGATTATCCTTGACACCTTAAAAATAGTAAGTAAGTATTATTTACCCTTCACCAAGGGCGAATCGAGCGGAAAGATTGCGGCAAGGGCTCCAGAGCATAGGATCGGCAATAAAAAAGGTTCAAACAAGGAGAAATAACATGTCAACACCCAGTGGCCCCCTTTCAGAAGCGGACAAAAAAAGATACAGCCATATCAACAAGGAAAACATTGATTTCATCACAGAGCGCAACAATCGTATCAATCGGTGGGTGATTGCAGACATGCTCCGAAGGACCCGCTACCATTTTCCGGACAAAACGGCCCTGGTTTTCAACCAGATTTCCCGCACCTATTCCGAACTGGAAAAAGAGTGCAACCAGGTGGCCAACGCCCTGACAGGTCTGGGGGTAAAAAAATACGACCGGGTGGCGATCCTGGCCCACAACACCCACCACCATGTGCTCACCTGGATGGGCAGCGCAAAGATCGGTGCCATCTATCTGGCGGTGAATTATCTGTTAAGCGGTGAGGATATTGCCTATTGCATCAACCATTCCGAGAGCAAGGTGTTCATTGTTGAAGACACCCTCTATCCCCAGGTGAAGTCGGTGCTGGATAAAATTCCGTGTGTAAAGACGCTGATCTGGTCGGACCAGGGGGGTGGGCAGGCGGCCGCCGAGGGGTTTATAAATTTTGACGACTGGTATGCCCCCTCTCCTTGGACAGAACCCGATGTGGTGCTGCGCATTGAGGATCCGGTGCAGATGACCTATACCAGTGGGACGGAATCTCTTCCCAAAGGGGTGATTATCAGCAATCAGGCGCTCATAGCAGAATATATGGGGTGCATTATTGACGGCAGGTATGAGAGCTGCGATATTAATATCAATGCCCTGCCCATCTACCACTGCGCCCAGCGGGATGTGTTCATGAATCCGGTTTTCTGGATGGGGGGTACCAATATTTTCATGGGTCCGGATATCGGGTTGATCCTCAAAAATATTTCAGCGTATAAGGCCACCATGTTTTTTGCACCGCCCACCGTATGGATCGGTATGCTCCGCCACCCTGATTTTGGAAAGTATGATCTATCGAGCCTTGGCAAGTGTTATTATGGAGCTTCGATCATGCCAAGGGAAATCCTGAAGGAATTGCTGGAAAAATTCCCCAATGCCGGTGTGTATAATTATTACGGGCAAACCGAGCTGGCACCCTACCACACCATCCTCAAGGCAGAAGACGCCCTGGAAAAAATCGGGTCCGCCGGCATGGCCGGGCTGCATATGGAATCCAGGATAGAGGACAATGAAGGCCGGGAAATCACAGAAATTGACCTGCCCGGAGAAATCTGCGGCAGGGGACCCCATGCCATGACCATGTATTTCAAAGACCCGGACAAAACCCAGGCAGCCATGGCGGGCGGATGGTTCCACTCGGGGGACCTGGGTGTTCTGGACAAGGACCGGTATATCACGGTTGTGGACAGAAAAAAGGACATGATCAAAACCGGCGGCGAGAATGTGGCCTCACGGGAGGTGGAGGAGGCGGTTTACCTTCATCCGGGCGTGGAAGAGGTGGCGGTTGTGGGTGTCCACCACCCCAAATGGGTGGAGGCTGTTATCGCGGTGATCAAGCTTAAGGAGGGGAAAACAATAACAGAAGAGGAGATGATGACCCATTGCAAGTCCCATCTTTCTTCATTTAAAACTCCCAAGAAGATCATTTTTGTGGATGCGCTTCCCAAAACGCCCACCGGGAAAATATTGAAGCGAAACATGCGCGAAGCCTACCGGGAACTTTTTTAATGCCCCAGGGCGCCGATCTGAAGGCAAGGACGGCGCCCTATGGCTTTGGGTGGGCGTTTTTTCAGGGTCTCGAAGACGGTTCCGCCTGGGGAACCCACTTCCTGCCCACAATCATATAGACAAAAACAGAGCCCAGAATCAGATAGCCAAACATCTGGACATTTTTTGTTTTAAAAATATAGGCAAGGATAATGATAATGGATGCACTGATCAGAAAAAACACAGGTTTGGGGGTATGCTTTAAGATCACCCGTCCAAAATGGGCAAACCGGATATGACTCACCATTAAGCCGATGGACAAACCGGTCAGTCCCCATAATATGCCCGGTATTGCAATAAGAGATGCCCCCAGAACAATCAAGGCTCCCGCAGGACTGGGAAGACCGTTGAAGATGCCCTCGGGCAGGTCGGTTCTGCCTTTGTCCATGGCGATGAAGCGGATGAGGCGAAATGCCACCCCGAGGATGAAAAAACCGCCGAAGATCCATGCCAAGGATCCGCCTTTTTGTACAATCACATAGGCGGGTGCCAGGCCAAAGCTGACAAAATCGGCAATATCATCCAGATAGGGACCATATTTGGTTCCGCCATGTTTTAGGGCCATTCGCCCATCAAACAGGTCAAACAATTGTCCGATGATGATGATGCAAATTGCCCAGGCAAAATAATAATGGTAGGTCAGGATAAGGCTGGTCACGCCGCAGCAAAAATTAAGCGCGGAAAGGATATCGGCATAGAGTCGGTTGGGGATAAATTTGAATACCACAGATGCGCCTGAAAGGATAATACAGGCCATGAGTACCGCATCGGCAATATTTACCAGTCCTTGGTTTTGATCCATCAATGCACACAAAATAACAAGGCCAAAGCAGATGATGGCCTTTATTTTTCCAAAATTATTGGCAGCCCCGGAGAAGTTGGCCCAGGCCAGAATCTGCCGGGCAAAAAACTGCCCCAGAAGTTCAATGACCACGAGGATCCAGATCAGTTCCATTGACAGGATTCCTGAATGGGCAAACCCTATCAATGGCGGCAGATAGGTCAATTTGTCACACATGGGATCCAGCCATTCTCCCAGGCGGGAGCCCAGGTTGCATTCCCTTGCCACAACACCGTCCACGCCATCAAGGATAGCGGCAAAGGTGAAGATAAAGATGGCAATGGATTGATATGGGCTGAAAAAATAGAGGAAAAAGCCCAGGCCAGCCATGGCCGTTCGCCAATAGCAAATTGCATTGGGGTGTAGCAGCCACTGGTGCGACATGATGTATTTCTGCATGGGCTGTCTTTTAACCGCCCTGGAAAACCACAGGAAAAAACTGGTTCCAATGGCAGCGGAAACAATAATCACCAAAAATCTTTCCATTTTATTATCTCATATTCATTAAATTAATCAGTTGTTTATACCTGCATCTTGTTTCAGCAAGTGTCCTTTTTCAAATTTTAGTCTATCTATCATTTTTGCCATCAATAGTCATCATCTGGTTTTTAAAATTATCTTTTTACACCGGCGCTCCATTATGGCAATCTTCCAAAAATCCTGCCCCGTAAGCCTTGGCATGTCCGGTGCAAAAAAAGAGGAACCGGAGAACCTTTTTTTCCGACGGACGATTACATTACCGCTTGTTTTGTTTTGACATGGAACCTGAGCATCATCAGGAGCGCCGAGGCTGTCAGGCCGATCAACAATCCGTACCAGACCCCGTAAATCCCCAAACCAAATCGGAAGGCCAGAACATACCCCGATGGCAGACCAATGACCCAATAGGCTGTCAGGGTGATGAGGGTGGGGATTTTCATGTCCGTGATTCCCCGTAAAATACCCAGGCCCACGGACTGGGTTCCGTCGGATATCTGGAAAAAAGCCACAATCACCAGCAGGGAGGCTGCCATTTTTGTCACCCCCGTGTCAGACAGGTAAAGCAAGGGCAGAAAGTTGCGGAACAGGACAAAGACAAGGCCTGATGCGGCCATGAAACCGGCACAGAGAAAGACGGCTGAAAACCCGGCGGTCCGGACATCCCGGGCCGACCCCCTGCCCAGGGCATGGCTTACCCGGATGGTGCCGGCGCCTGCGATGCCCATGGCCACCATAAAGGAAATGGACGCCAGGTTCAGGGCAATCTGGTGGGCAGCCAGGGCCTGGGTGCCCATCCATCCGACAATGACGGCAGAAGCGGTAAAGGCAGACACTTCAAAAAAGTATTGGCAGGCACCCGGGATGCCGATTTTCAATAGTCTTTTCATCAGGCGGATATCAATTTTACGGTATCGCAGGGAGGGATCAAACCGTTTGAGTGAAGGGGCGGTCATGATCACCCACATCAGGGAGAATGCCATGAAGGTCCGGGAGAAAAAGGTGGCAATCCCGGCTCCAACGACCCCCAGGGCCGGCGCTCCCAGATTCCCGTAGATAAAGACCCAGTTGACACCGATATTGACCAGGTTGGCCAGAAGGGTGATGACCATGGCCGGTTTTAAAAAGCTCACCCCTTCGGCAAACTGGCGGAAGGACTGGAAGAGCATCAGGGGCAGCATGGAAAATCCCAGCACCTGCATATAAAGAACGGCCGGTTCCACAATGGTTTCGGGCTGGTGGAAAAACCGGATGGATTCCGCTCCGAAAAAGGTTGCAACGCACAGGAGCATTCCGGCTAAAAGATTCACAATCAGCCCCTGGCGCAAAATCACCCCGCAGTCCGTCTCCTTTCTTGCACCTGCGGCCATGGCCGTCAGGGGGGTTATGGCCATGGAAAGACCGAATCCCACCACCATTACCAGCATAAACAGGGCATTGCCGATGGCCGCAGCTGCCAGGGCGTCGGTTCCCACCCGGCCCACCATGGCATTGTCGGCAATTGACATGGCCATCTGGCCGATCTGGCCCACAATCATGGGCAGGGCCAGATGGATGGTTTCTTTAAAATGCCGCTTGAACATGGCAGAGCATTTTTTTTATAGACGGTGTCATAAAAAGCATATGGACCGCATATTAGATATGAGAATCCTTCTAAAAGCAAGATGAATATGAAGAACCCCTCTGAAAATAACCACGGCGGCAGTGTTTTGTCTATACAATTCGGCTTGACTGTTATAAGATCCCAGAATGGTGTTTGTATCTGTTTCTATCCATATCCAACCTCAAATTTAAGTGGGCCGACAGAGCAAAGCGATACTATTATCAAAGAACTTAACAAAAAAGGGGGGACGAAGATGTTTTGCCATCAATGCCAGGAGACAATGAAAAACCAGGGCTGCTCCATGAAGCAGGGGATGTGCGGAAAATCGGCTGAAGTTGCCGATCTTCAGGATCTGTTTATCTGGGTCTTAAAAGGGATTTCCGTTTGGGGAGCCAGGGCAAAAGAAGTGGGTATCTATGACCATGAGGCCGGGTTTTTCATAGCCAAGGGGCTTTTTTCAACCATTACCAATGCCAATTTCGACCGGACGGATTTTATCGGGCTCATCAACAAGGGCATAGGGATCAGGGGTCGGCTTAAAAAGCAGTTTCTCTCCGCATACAAACAAAAAAACGGCAAGGATTTTTCTTTACAGGTTCCCGAGTGTGCCGTCTGGGTCCCGGCCGATGACCAGGCAGTTCTGGCAAAAGCCGCCAGCGGGTCCGGTGGGTGGCTGGAGATAAAAAATGAAGATGAACGTTCTCTCAAGGCCACTATTTTGTATGGACTCAAAGGCATGTCCGCCTATGCGGAACATGCCTACCAGATCACAAAGTCCTGCCAGGAGGTGTTTGAATTTTTAATGGAAGCCCTTGCAGCCCTGGTTGACGATATTAAATCCCAGGAGGACCTGCTTGAGCTGGTTATCAGGACCGGGCAAATGGGGGTTAAAACAATGGCCCTTCTGGATGCGGCCAATACAAGGGCCTATGGAACCCCTGAAATTACCCATGTGAATATCGGGGTGGGAAAAAATCCCGGCATCCTGATTACGGGCCATGATCTTGTGGACCTTGAAGAACTGCTGGAACAGACCACGGGTCAGGGAATTGATGTGTATACCCATAGTGAGATGCTGCCGGCCCACTATTATCCGAAACTTAAAAAACACACCCATCTGTTTGGCAATTACGGCAGTGCCTGGTGGCTTCAGAAAGAAGACATGGCCAAATTCAACGGGCCGGTATTGTTCACCTCCAACTGCCTTGTGCCCCCCAGGGAAGAGTACAAGGGGAAATTGTTCACCACGGGTGCGGTGGGATTTGACGGACTTGTCCATATTCCGGACAGGCTGGAGGGCGGGAAAAAAGATTTTTCAGCCCTGATTGAGATGGCCAAAACCTGTGATCCTCCCCAGGAACTTGAAAAAGGTGAGATCGTCGGCGGGTTCGGCCACAGCCAGGTGATGGCCCTTGCCGATAAAATCATTGCAGCTGTGAAATCCGGTGCCATTAAACGCTTTATTGTCATGGGTGGCTGTGACGGCCGGCACAAAACAAGGGACTATTATACTGAAGTTGCCAAGGCTTTGCCCAAAGACACGGTCATCCTGACGGCCGGTTGTGCGAAATATAAATTTATCAAGCTGAATCTGGGCGATATCGGGGGGATTCCCCGGGTATTGGATGCAGGGCAGTGCAATGATTCATACTCTTTGGCCGTTGTGGCCATGGAACTTCAAAAGGCCTTTGGGCTGGCCGATATCAATGACCTTCCCATTTCATTTGACATCGCCTGGTATGAGCAGAAGGCGGTTCTGGTGCTGCTGGCCCTGCTGTCACTGGGGGTGAAAGGCATCCGCCTCGGGCCCACCCTGCCGGGATTTTTGTCACAGGGAGTTGCGGCCGCACTGGTTGAGAAGTTTGACATTAAAGCCATTACCACCCCCAAGGAAGATGTGGCGGCCATGATGGCCGGAAATTGATCTTCGGGTGACATTCCAATTAAAAGAAAGGCCTTTCTTATGTTTTGAGCCATTGGAGACATGACAGGGGCCTGAAAATATTCTGGGCGAAATTGACCGGCAGCGGTAAATAAAACCAATGCAATTTAAATGGTGATCTGTCTGCACAATGGTTTTCCGGCCACATGAGTCAAGGACAAGGGCGGTGTCAAATTTGCTCCGTTTCCCGTCCTTGCTCATGCCAGATCCCTGCAGCCCTTTCCTCTGCCGGGATCTCCCGCCCACTCCTGAGGGCTATCCTAAATATGAAAATTCATTTTGTGTTCGCGAGGGGTCACAAAGGTTCGATAGTTTTCCCACTCAGCGGTTTTCAGTGACATGTATTGGCAATAAAGCGGATCTCCCAGGAACTCTTTAAGAAATGAACTGTTTTCGGCTTCCACCAGCGCTTCAAACATATTGCGGGGCAGAAAATTTGTGTCCATGAGGTGGGAAGCGTTCTTCGTATCAGCGAGATTCCCGAGATCAGGATTTCCACAATCTATTTTCTCCCGGATTCCCTGGAGCCCCATCCCGATTAAGGTTGCAATTTGCAGATAGATATTACCGGAAGGGTCTGGGGACCGGATTTCAATTCTGGTGTCTTTGCCACCTTCAGCATAGGGGACCCTGACCATGGAGCTGCGGTTTTTGAGCCCCCACCCTCGGACAATGGGGGCTTCCTTGCCGATTACATACGCCTTATAGGAGTTGAAAGTGGCTGCCATAATGATTGATGTCTCTCTGGCATACTTGATTATACCACCAATGAAAAAACGGGCTGTTTCACTGAGATTATCGGATCCGTTGGGTTTGTAGAACAGGTGATTCCCTTCAAGGTCTTGGGCGGATATGTGAATGTGGAGCGCATTTCTATTGAAACCGTTAAAGGGTTTGGGCATAAAAGTGGCGTGCAAATCCTGCTCATGGGCCACCCGTTTTGTGATATAGGAAAATAAAACAGTTCGGTCAGCCGTTTTTAAAGGGTCCAGACAAGAAAGATTAATTTCATGCTGAGAAGGGGTGACTTCATGGTGCATTTTTTCAAACTGGATCCCGCACCGCTTCAATACCGCCACAATCTCCTTCTTGACCGACTCCCCCTTATCTCTTGGATCCGTGTGGAAGTATCCGGCAGTATCGGTATGGATATCTTTGCTGAATTCATCGCCCGTCAACAGAAAAAATTCATGCTCCGGAGCTGTCAGAAAATGAAAGCCAAACTCTGCCTCAGCTTGTTCGACGACCCTTTCCAATAAAGCCCTGGGATCCAATAGAGATCTTTTGCCATACTCTTCATTTATCTTGCCGATTAAAAAACCGAGGTTTTCCTGGGCAAAGGGGACTTTTCTAAAGGTATCTGGCAGGGGAATCAGGAGTTTGTCGCTGTTGTCAACCGTCCCGTAACCCGGGACAGAGCTTCCGTCAAAACCAACCCCCTTTTTAAAAAAAGATTCAGTATTTCCTGCATAAACCTGAAGGGTAACGGAGCGACCGTTGAGGTCGGTTGTGAAAATTTGTAGCGTGTCAACATCATTAATTTTTTGTTCTAATTCTTTGAGATTTAACATTTTGGATGTCCGGATGGTTTCGCTTTCCCTAAAACCATTAGTTGGGCTGAGATTTCTGATTGATGTCCATTACCAGTCAAGCACATCACGAATTGCATTTTGTGGTAAGAAAGAAGGTCTCTTCCATTACAATCAATCAGAATGGAAAGAATATTTTTTCGCAATGCTGTAAAGAACATAACAGATTCAGTGCTCCAACACAAAGCATTTGTTCCGGGACCATAAGGATAAGATGCTTCAATATCCCGTCAGAAGGGCGCATCAAAAAAACACATTTCCATATTGCTGGAAAATTAAGTGGGGTGAGGTTAAATAATGGGAGTGGGGATCGTGCTCCCGCCGGGAGTTAATTTGGTCCGATAATCTTCCAAATAACGATTCTCATCCCGGGCCCAATATAAAGATTGAATATCAACGGCTCTTAACAGAACCTCTTCTCTGGCATCAGAAGCCTCTGCCAGAATGTCACCCATGGGGCCCACCAGTTTGCTTTTTCCACAACTGTTATTACCAACGGTATTAACGCCCAGAATAAAGACGGTATTGTCCAAGGCACGCGCTGGCAATTGGATATCCCAACGCCGCGATGCAGAGACACTCCATACAGAAGGGCAAATAATCAGTTCCACACCTTCCAATGCCAACAGCCGTGATGGTTCTGGAAATTCCATTTCATAACAGATCAGCACCCCTATTTTTGCCTGCTCTGTTTTAAATATAGGATATTTTATCTCCCCTTTTTTAAAGATTTCGCTCTCGCGCCCCCATAAAAGGC
>JAHIVS010000588.1 GCA_018816605.1 Pseudomonadota bacterium | reverse complement strand
GGGCCGGTAAAGGGGGGATGGCCTTTTCCCTGATGACACCCAAGGAGCGCTTCCGGCTTGCAGATATCAATTGCATGATGGGCAGCCGCTTTGAGGTGTCGGATGCGGGATCGCTGGTCTCTTCAGGTGATGCGAACCCTCTGCCGGCCATGGTAACCCTTTCCATCAACGGTTGGCGGAAAGCCAAGCTTCGGCCGGGAGACATTCTGGGGGCGTTGACCCGGGAGGGGGGAATCCCTGGAAGTCGTGTGGGCAAGATCGACTGCTTTGCGTTTTATTCCTACGTTGCCGTTGAACGCTGTGTGGCAGACGAGGCCCAGAAGACCCTTTCCTCAGAGAAGATCAAGGGGTGCTATTTTATCATCCATCGGCACGAATAGGTTTATTCGACCAGAGAATCTTTCAGAATTGCCCTGGCTCGCTCATCCTGGTCCGTGACAATGGCAACAATGTTGGAGCCGCAATTTTGCTCAATCATGGTAATGGCCCGGATATCGATATCATTTTCACTTAAGGTGCGTGAAATACGTCCCAGTGCGCCGGGGATGTCCTGGATTCTCACCAGAATATTTTCATCCGGAAGGGCCTTAAACCCCGATTCATTGAGGATGGACAGCGCCATGGTATTGTCCGAGGTAAAGAGCCGTATTTCGGCAAACCCCCCCTCGGAATCGGCATGGATGGAATCGATGTTGATCCTGTGCTGACCCAGCAACTCTGAAATTTCTGCCACCAGACCTTTGCGGTCTTTATTAATCACCATAATGTATTTCATATTTCTTCCGTTTTTTTATTTCGTTTCAGATCTTCCAGAAATTCATCGATCTGGTCCTTGTGAACATTGGGCATGCAGATCAGATGGGTTTTGCCATCGGCTGTGGCCAACTGCCATTTTTCTCGGATACTTTCCGCCACCTCCGGAAACACCACCGTTATGGCATTGGGATTGCGCCAGGCGTCTATGCCGGCCTGGCGCAATTTTTTCTGGGTATATTCGGCCATGGCAAGGGCCTTTTCCACCCGCGCCTTCAGACCCGAAAATCCCTGTTTTTTGATCATGTACCAGAGGAACAGGGGGGTTAATCCATTTCTGGAGCCTGTGATGGTGGTGTCCAGAGAGCCGATGTAGGCGATTGAACGGGCAATGCGGGATACATTCCTTTTTTTGGCAATAACGATTCCGCAGGGAATGGGAGATCCGAAAGATTTGTGACCGCTCACGGAAATACTGTCGGCACCATCCTTGAAATCAAATGGGGCCCGGGGATCGATAAAGGGGGCCAACCCGCCGCAAAGTGCGGCATCGGAATGGATATAATGTTCGGTGATCACCAGTTGATCCAGAATGGATCCGATCTTGAATATATCATCCTTGGCCTCGGTCATGGTGGTCCCGATATTGGCAAAGACAATGGCGGGTTTGTCCCGATGAATTCTCATGGTCTCCAGAAGATCTGTATAATCCATTTCCCCATTTTTCTGGGACCGGATCATGATATGGCGCATATTCAACAGGTGAAGATTTTTACTGACACTATAGTGGGTATCCTGGGAATAATAGACAACTCCCCTGGGATGAAGTTCCCGGGCCAGATAGAGTCCGTATAGATTGCCTTCACTTCCGCCATTGGTAACATATCCCCAGAAGTCATCTCCATCGGTTCTGAAAAGCTGGGCCATAAACGCAATGACTTCCCGTTCAAACTCTCGGGTGTCCACCTTCCAGGTGCTGGGGGTGAAGGGGTCCCCCAGGTTGTTCAAGGGATATTTTAAAAATTCATACAGATCTTCATAATCAAAATCCTTTGACACGGGATATCCCAGAAAGGTCTCGGTCCTGGCTTTAATCCCCTCCAGAAATCGTTTCAGTCGATCTTCGTCTACAGGTTTCAGTCCCATCTCATTCCCCAAAAATAGCGTTGTCATCCTCCTTGTCTTTTTACATCTCCGGCCAGAATTTAACAAACAATAATATTTTTTTTGTCGGACGGTTTTCCATTAAAAGTTGAGGCGATATTTATGCATATTGTGATAAAGTTGAATTATGGTTGGTTTTTGAAAATGGGTGGTTCAGCGAAGCATATAGCACCCATTGCAAGAATGATGGAACCCGCAAAATACTCCGCCACCACATAAAAGTGGTTTGCCGTCAGTGATGAAATCTGCGTCATCTGCTTAATCTGCGCTGATCTGCGTCCTGTTGCAGTTTCCCATCAGGGAGCGCGGTAAAGCTTTCTGACCGTTTCCGGGATCTTGCCCTTGGGCACCAGGCGATGGTCCGGCCCGATTGAAAAAAGCCCGAACCATTCTTCCGGATCTTCCCGGTCATGGCGGCTTGAATCTGTCGGGTTCTCTCCGCTTTTCCACCATTCGTCGTTCAGTTCAAAAAAGGAAACCCCGCAGATTTTTTCATTTCCCCTGGCCGTGCGGATGTCCTTCCAGATCGCGGTAAAGGCAGTGGGCACATCCTCAACCTTGTGCCCGCCAAACCCGGGAACCCATGGTTTCGGCTCAAAGGGGGATGTGGAAAGACCCACCTGGGTGATGAATATCGGCTTGTCGGTCTGGGCGGTCAGATCTTCCAGGTAGCCCTGATAGCGGGTGCCGGTGATTGAACCGGGCGGCGAGGTGCGCACGCCGTTGGCATAGGTATAGATGTTGAGGCAGACCAGATCCCCCAGATCGGGATTAAGGATGCTTGACCTGGGCACTTCCAGGTCCGGCCGGTCGGCAACAGGGCCGATATGGGTCCAGCTTGTATGACAATACAGGTGCCGCTGTCCGTAGCGGGTCAGTTCATAGTCCATGGCCCCGTCAATGAGCCGGGCCAGGGCGATTTCCGTGGGGGTCCGATTCACGACGGTCAGGTGTTTACCCTTAAAATTGCGGACATCAGGATGGCGGGAATCGGTCCG
>JAHIVS010000587.1 GCA_018816605.1 Pseudomonadota bacterium | reverse complement strand
GCCATCATGCGCTGGCCTGCTGTCTCCCGGGTGATCAGATCCCAGACCCTTTCACTGAAACACCGTCCGTTTATTGAAGCATCCCGGGTGGCAGGGGCTTCCCACCTGCGGATTATTTTCAGGCACATCATGCCCAACGTGCTGCCCCTGGCATTCCTCTATATGACCTTCCGGGTTACCTCGGCCATCCTTGTGGAAGCCGCCCTGTCCTTTTTGGGGTTTGGGGACCCTTCCCAGGTCAGTTGGGGGATGATGCTCCAATGGGTATGGAAATCGGGTCATATGTTCCAGGCACCCTATTGGCTGCTTCCACCCGGGATCAGTATTTCCCTGCTGACGCTGTCGTTTTATATGCTGGGCCGGGCCATGGATGAGGTCCTGGATCCCCGTCTGAGAAAGGAGGGGCAATCCTAACGCCATGGCATTACTTTCCATAAAAAATCTGAGCATCGGTTACCAGACAAAAGCGGGAATGCTCAAGGCCGTGGACAATATTTCCTTTGAGCTTGAACGAGGCCGTCCCCTTGGGTTTGTGGGAGAATCGGGTTGTGGGAAAACCACCATTGGCATGGCCCTGATGGGGCTTTTGCCTGGCAATGCCCATATCCTGGGCGGCACTATCGGGTTTCAAGATCAAGATTTAACCCGATTAAATGAAGATCAATGGCGAAGGGTCCGGGGCAAGGAGATTGCCATGATTTTTCAGGCCGCCATGAATGCCTTGAATCCTGTGATGCGGGTGGACGAACAGGTCATTGAAGCCATTGTGACCCATACGCCGGATATTTCGCCGGATGATTTGGGCAAGCGGATCAATGAACTCTTTGATCTGGTTGAAATTCCCCGGGCCCGGATAAAGGATTTTCCCCACGAATACAGCGGTGGCATGAAACAGCGGGTGATCATTGCCATGGCCCTGGCCTGCAACCCAAAGCTCATCATTGCAGATGAACCCACCACAGCGTTGGATGTCATTGTCCAGGACCAGATACTCAAAGAGATCAAAGCCATTCAAAAGGCCATGAATACAGGATTGATTTTTATTTCCCATGATATTGCCGTGGTGGCATCTGTGTGCAAGGATATCTGCGTCATGTACGGGGGACAAATCGTGGAAAAGGGAACCCGGGAAGAGGTGTTTCGCAATCCCCGGCACCCTTATACAAAGGCGCTCCTGGGATCCTATCTAAGCCTTGATAATGAATTGAGCGTTGTTATACCCGATATGCGGGAAACGCCTGATTTGACCCTTGAAAGCGGTTGCTGCAGGTTTGCTGTCAACTGCAAGACATGTTCCAGTGCCTGTAAGGCCGATACCCCCAAGTGGATAGACATTTCCAGAAGCCATAAAGCCCTTTGCTGTGATGAAACCATTATCAGGAATTCCCATGAGTAATCCGAAAAAATATCCGTTAATTGAAATGAAGGCCGTGACAAAGGAATATTCTCCCCGCACACGGTTTTTTTCCAAATGCCAGAACAAGGTATTGGCATTGAACAGCATTGATTTTTCCATTGAAAAGGGTGAAATATTCGGACTGGTCGGACAGAGCGGCAGCGGCAAGACCACCTGTGGCAGGCTTCTGGTCCGGCTGGAGGAACCCACATCCGGCAGTATCTGCTTAAATGGCAGCCCCGTAAACAAATTGAAGGGGGTCGGCCTGAAAACGTATCGTTCAAAGGTGCAGATGATTTTTCAGGATCCCTATCAGTCATTAAACCCCCATTTGTCCATTGCAGAGACAATTTTAGAGCCCCTGGTGGTAAACGGCCTTGGCACTGCAGCCACCAGAAGGGAAAAGGTGCTGCACACCCTTGAGATTGTCGGATTGTCACCGGCAGACGATTTCTATGACCGGTATCCCCACCAGCTGTCCGGAGGCCAGCGCCAGCGGGTGGCCATTGCCAGGGCCATTGTGCTGGACCCTGACTTTATCGTTGCAGATGAACCCACTTCCATGCTGGATGCCACCATTGCCATCCAATTGTTTCAATTGCTCACCCAGATCCGGAAACGATTTGACATGGCATTTTTGTTTATCACCCATAATCTGGCTGCGGCCAACTATTTGTGTGACCGCATTGCCGTCATCCATGAAGGGCATATTGTTGAGGTGAACACCGCCAATAATATTATCCAGCATCCCGAGCACCCCTATACCAAAAGACTGATCCAGGTTCAGCCCGGGTTTGATTTCAACGGCTGATCTTAACAAACCGGTCTTTTGCCGGGTCATATTCCGATGGACAGGATCCGATAAATTTTTTCACACTTTCTTTTTGGCGGCCATTGACCAGGGAATTTGCGTAAAACCTGAAAATTTCCCAGACAGGGGCATTGGGAAGTGAAAAAAGGGTAACCGCAGTTTCCCGGGCGGCTTTCAAGCCATATTTTTTTTCCAGAGACAGGGTTTCAGCTCGGTTGAGAAAGGAAATGATACGGCCTTTGACCGGCTGGCGTTCGGCAAAGGAAAAAACGGCTGATAAAAAAAAGGAGAGGGCGCAGCGCCTGGATTCCGCGACCAGGCGTTTGTCGCAGAATTCCAAATGGGCTGTCAATTTTCCCCGATACAATTGTTTTTCCTCAAGGGGCAGCGCCTTATAACCGCCCCAAGGCAAAACTTGTTTTTTCAGCCGCGCCATCACCGACCGGGTCATTTTTTTCCGCTGGCGCCGGGGGTGATCCTTAAAGATGGAAAAATATTCTTTCAGGCTTCTCATTCCCGGAGGGGTTAATGCGTCGGAACCATTATCCAGCAGAAGGGTTTCCACCTGAACATCCAGAAGCTGTGACAGAAAAAAGGGGGTTCCGGATTTGCCCAGCACCTCAAGGGGCTTGAAATAGTCTACCAGCAGGGCCCGTCTCCCCAGCCGCTTCACCGGGAAAAAAGCGGTTTTTCGGGTGACAGGCAGTTTTTTATGGCCAAAGGGATGGAGGGCGCTGGTAAAGGCGGGAATGATGATATTCACACCCTCCGGAGTTATTTCCGTGCCATATCCATCGGTTATGGAGGGCTTGACAGAGATAAAATCTTCATCCAGCCCTGCCGGGATCAGCAGGTCCTTTAACGCATGTTGTTTGCTAACCGATCGGCTCATCTGATTTTCCAGGGCTCCAATCCGGGAGCGGTTCCGGTCGGTCAGGCTGAAGGAAATCGGGATATCCATTTGCCAAAGGGTTTTTGCAAGAGCTTCTTTCCCCTTGGGGATCTTGGTGAGCAGACTAAAGTTTAAAGGCAGGGCCTGACCGGATAAAATATCAGCCAGATTTACACAGGAATCCTCCCAGTCGAGAGGATCGGATGCCCCGTATAAGGCGAGATCGGTATTTTCTGCATCGCCCAATTTTTCCAAAATTGTTTCCAGGGCTTCCCGGGAAAAATGGGATCTGATTTTCGGCAATGCCCATTCATTGCACCGTCTGCAATAATTGCTGCACCCGGAACTCAACTGGAAGGTCATGGCCGTGGTAAAGACCATTTTTTCCTGCCAGGCTTCCAGGTCGACCCGGTTTTTCCAGGTGGTGTACTCCAGACGAAGGGGGGAGGCGGATTGGGCCCGGACATTTTTTCTGATCAAAGATTGCAGTCTGGAAAATTTGTTCTGTAGGCCATGGGAATCGCCGGCAGGAAGAAGGGGTGAGAGGCGCTTGAACGCAACCTGAATCTGGCGCAGGTATTTTTCCTCGGTTTCAGTTAAGCACGCTGATTTTTCTTCGGCCGTTTCAATGATCCGTTCATAGATGGATTCTGCCAGAAAAAGATTCCGGTCGTATAGGGCTGCGAGAAATCCATTTTTTTTCTCTTCAAAAAAAGGATCCGGAGTGCCTGGAACAATGGCGGATTCAAAACGGGGGGGGAGGGTCTCCTTCATTTTTCTATCATATCCGTTTGGGGGTAAAAAAAGCTTACGGTTCTTGCAAAAAGACAGGGGAGCTCTTAAAAGCTCCCCTGGGGTGTGCAAAAAGGTGTGACCTATTCGTTTAAATAAAGGACTAGCCGCGAACCTCTTCTTTAACCGTTGTCGCAAGCTTGTACAAAATGGTCAGAACCAGAAAGCCTGTGGCATAGACGGCCAGGGTGATCATGATTTCCTTGCCCGTTGGGGCATACTCGGTCACATGGTGCAGAGGGGAGGGAACAAACCCGCCGGAAATCATCCCAAGCCCTTTGTCAATCCAGGCGCCAATAAAAATC